>JBIPON010000076.1:0-8289 GCA_044379065.1 Polynucleobacter sp.
TTGATGGAGGGTATCAGCCATGAGGTATGTTCCTTGGCTGGCACACTCAAGCTCAATAAACTCATCGCACTATGGGATGACAACGGCATCTCGATTGATGGCAAGGTCATTGCGTGGTTTAACGAAGATACACCGAAGCGTTTTGAAGCCTATGGCTGGAATGTGATTCGTGGAATTGATGGCCATAATGCCAGCGCCGTTGCAAATGCAATTGCCAGAGCAAAGCAAAGCGATAAGCCCACCTTGATTTGTTGTAAGACGGCCATTGGTCAAGGCTCGCCCAATATGGCGGGCAGCGATAAGGTGCACGGCTCCCCGCTCGGGGCAGATGAAATCGCCGCTACACGCAAGGCACTGAACTGGACTTCTCCGCCCTTTGAGGTGCCGGAGGATTTGTATTTGGCATGGGATTTCCGTGGTCGTGGTCAAACCATTCAGAACGCGTGGAACGAGCGCTTTGCTGCATACCAAAAAGCACATCCTCGCTCAGCAGCTGAACTCGTGCGCCGGATGCGTGGCGATTTGCCATCCGACTTTGCAGCAAAACTTCAAGCACTGCTTGCGCAATGCCAAGCCAAAGCAGAAACGATTGCAACACGCAAGTCGAGTCAGAATGCGATTGAAGCATTAGCACCTGCGGTTCCAGAAATGATGGGCGGCTCTGCCGACTTAACTGGTTCGAACTTAACCAATTGGAGCGCATGCAAACCCGTGCGCGCCAATCAGTGGGGCAATCACATTAATTACGGTGTGCGCGAGTTTGGTATGAGCGCGATCATGAACGGCATGGCATTGCATGGCGGTTATATTCCGTTTGGCGGCACCTTCTTGACCTTCTCGGATTACAGTCGCAATGCCTTGCGCATGGCTGCCCTAATGAAGCTGCGCAGTATTTTTGTGTTTACCCACGATTCAATCGGCCTGGGTGAAGATGGCCCTACCCATCAATCGGTCGAGCAGGTATCGAGTTTGCGTCTGATACCTAATTTAGCAGTATGGCGCCCTTGTGATACGACCGAGAGTGCGGTTGCCTGGGGCGCGGCACTCGAGCGTCGGCATGGCCCCAGCGCATTGATTTTTAGTCGTCAAAACTGCCCATTTGTAGCGCGTTCGCAAAAGCAGATCGAGAATATCGCGCGCGGTGGCTACGTGGTTCACGAACCTAGCAAAGCAGCTAAGGCGGTCATCATTGCCACTGGCTCTGAGGTCGGCTTAGCATTGCAAACGGCGCAGCAGCTTGCAAAAGAGGGTATGCCAGTACGCGTGGTATCGATGCCGTCCACCAGCTACTTTGATCAGCAAGACGCGCAATACAAAGCCAGCGTATTGCCGGCAGGTTTGCCGCGCATTGCCATTGAGGCCGGCGTGACCGATTATTGGTGGAAGTACGGCTGCGCTGCGGTGCATGGTGTGGATACCTTCGGTGAGTCTGCGCCCGCAAATCAGTTGTATGCGTATTTTGGTTTAACCGTTGATCAGATTAGTGCCACGGTGAAGCAGTGCATTGCGCAAGCAAAGTAAGAAATGAAGGTCAGTAATCAACATAGAAAACGAGTAGAGGAATAGTGATGGCGATTCGGGTTGCAATTAATGGGTATGGCCGTATTGGCCGCATGGTGCTGCGCGCTTTATACGAGAGCCAGCCAAATTTAGATCGCAAGCGCGACATCAAAATTGTTGCCATCAATGCGATGGGCGATATTGATATCAATGCCCATCTCACGCAATACGACTCGGCGCATGGCCGCTTCCCGGGTACGGTAACGGTGGACGGTGATCACATGGTGGTCAATGGTGATCGCATCAAAATGTATTCCACGCGCAATCCGCTGGAGACACCATGGGGCGAGCATCAAGTGGATTTAGTACTCGAGTGCTCGGGTAAATTTACCTCCAAAGAAAAAGCCATGGTGCACATTCAGCAAGGGGCAAAAAAAGTATTGATCTCGGCGCCTGGCGAAAAAGACGTTGATGCAACCATCGTCTATGGCGTGAATGAAAAAGTACTTAAGCCCAGCGATGTGGTTGTGTCGAATGCCAGCTGCACCACCAACTGCTTGGCGCCTTTAGTCAAACCCTTACTCGATGCCATTGGTATTGAATCGGGTTTGATGACCACCATTCATGCGTTTACCAATGATCAGGTATTGACGGACGTGTATCACAAGGACATGCGCCGCGCGCGCTCTGCAGTAAGTAGCATGATCCCAACTAAAACAGGTGCTGCCAAAGCAGTTGGTTTGGTATTGCCAGAATTAGCCGGTCGTTTTGATGGCTTTGCGATGCGAGTTCCCGTCATCAATGTTTCGGTGGTTGATTTAACCTTTGTGGCTAAGCGCGCTACCAGCGTAGATGAGGTCAATGCCGTTCTGAAAAAAGCCAGCGAAGGCGAGCTCAAGGGTATTTTGGGCTTTAACACCTTGCCGCTGGTATCGATTGACTTTAACCATGATCCCCGCCCCAGCATTTACGACGCAAGCCAAACGCGGGTTTCGGCCGATGGCAAGCTAGTCAAAGTACTGGCTTGGTATGACAACGAGTGGGGGTATTCAGTGCAGATGCTCAATGCCGCTGAGGCATTGATGGCGGCTTAGGTAAAACAGCCAAAAGGCGACGGTAATTGGTTAAAAAGGGGCTTCAGCCCCTTTTTGCATGAAACCGCTTATTTACGCTTCTGGGCACAGTTTTTCTTTTGGCAATGCCCATACATGGCCAAGGAATGCTCCTCAAGGGCAAAACCCAAGGATTTGGCGATCTCCTTTTGGCGCCGCTCAATCGCGGCATCGACAAATTCCTCTACGTGACCACAGTCAAGGCAAACGAGGTGATCGTGGTGTGTACCCTCATTGAGCTCATAAATCGCCCGGCTATCGCCTTTGCTGGATTCAAAATGACTGCGCAGTAAGAGGCCTGCCTGCTCAAACTGGGTAAGAACCCGATAGACCGTAGCCAGACCGATGTCTTTGTCTTCTTTGGCCATGGCCATGAAGATTTCTTCGGCACTGAAATGCGCACCGGGATGCTGATGAAAAAAATCCAGGATCTGCATACGGGGAGCCGTGGCTTTTAGGCCAATATCCCGTAAATCGGCTGGGGAGGGGTTTTGGTTCATAGGCATCGATTGAGGGCTAAAATCAAGACCTTAATGATACGACTTGCCATGCAAAACTGCCTTTTACCGATTCGTAGTATCCCAATGCGGGTTTTAAGCCCCAGCAAGCGATTGCTGCGCTGCTGCACGCTGGCATCCATCGTATTGGTCGCCTTGATCGCAACGGGTTGCTCGACAAAGGTCGATGAAACCCAGCGTACGATGATGAACAGTATTTTTCGGCCCTATGTGCCGGATATTATTCAGGGCAACTTCGTTTCTAGCGAACAATACGCCAAGCTTGAAGTAGGCATGAGCCGAGAGCAGGTACGGCAAATTTTGGGCACCCCATTATTAGCAAGCTACTTTCATGCTAATCGCTGGGATTACGTATTTGAATTTAAACGCCTCGGTGAAAAAATCAGTAAAGAGCGGCGCGTAACGGTTTTCTTCGACGGCGATAAGGTGACGAAGTTTAATGGCGACGCATTACCAACCGAGGTCGAGCTCGTTGCAGAAATCGATAACTATGCCAAGAACAAGCGCTCCTTCTGGGATATGGTCACCGGTAAAAACAAGAATCCAGTAACGCCACCATTGCAACAGCCTGAGGTATTGATTCCGAGCAAGCCGAGTGCACCGAGCGGCCCCATCGTCACACCAGTCAAGTAAGCGGCCTTGATGTCAGTTCAGCAATGCCAGAGTGGAATTAAAAAAATTTAGCTAAGTAAAGAGTGAGATTATGAAAATCGCAATCGCAGGAGCGAGTGGCCGAATGGGCCGGATGTTAATTGAGGCAGTATTGCAATTACCCGATGCGACTCTAGTCGGCGCACTTGATCATGCATCCTGCCCTATATTGGGTGAAGACGCTGGTGCCTTCTTGGGGAGAAAAACAGGTGTGATGATTACGGCTGATTTATCTCATGGCCTACGCGATGCCGAGTATTTGATTGATTTCACGCGGCCCGAGGGCACGATGCTGCATTTGGCTGCCTGCACTACTCATGGCGTCAAGATGATCATCGGTACTACTGGATTGAGTGCCGATCAAATTGCTCAACTGAAAACCGCATCAGCCAAGATTGCGATAGTGTTTGCCCCCAATATGAGCGTGGGCGTCAATGTCACTTTGAAGTTGCTTGAGGTGGCCGCCAAGATGCTTGATACCGGTTACGACATTGAAATCATCGAAGCCCACCACCGCCATAAAGTCGATGCGCCATCGGGCACAGCGCTGAAGATGGGTGAAGTGATTGCCGGTGCTTTGGGACAATCTTTAAAGGACGTAGCGGTCTACGCGCGCGAGGGCCATACCGGCGAGCGTAAGCCCGGATCGATTGGTTTTGCAACCATTCGAGGCGGCGATATTGTCGGCGATCACACAGTGCTGTTTGCAGGTGAGGGTGAGCGCATTGAGATTAGCCATAAATCCTCCAGCCGTCAGTCATATGCTCAGGGCTCGGTTCGGGCGGCACGCTTTTTAGAGAAAAAAACGTCCGGCCTATTTGATATGCAAGACGTATTGGGTCTGCGGGCATAAGACATCTAAAAACACCAAGCGATTAAAGCGAAAAGAGCCTTACATAATGAGTATGGAATACGACTACCGCAGTATTGAAGCGGCAGCCCAAGCAGATTGGAATAGCAAAGACGTCTACCGCGTTACCGAAGATGCGGTTAATGCAGAAGGCAAGCCAAAGCCAAAATACTATGCTTGCTCGATGTTGCCTTACCCATCGGGCAAATTGCACATGGGCCATGTGCGCAACTACACCATCAATGATGTGATGGCGCGCCAATTGCGGATGCAGGGTTATAACGTATTGATGCCGATGGGTTGGGATGCTTTTGGTATGCCGGCTGAAAACGCCGCAATTCAAAATAAAGTGCCGCCGGCTGAGTGGACCTACCAGAACATTGCATACATGAAAAAGCAAATGGCAGCGATGGGCCTAGCGATTGATTGGTCGCGCGAAATTGCTACTTGCAAACCGGATTACTACCGCTGGAACCAGTGGCTCTTTCTAAAGATGCTGGAAAAAGGCGTGGCGTATCGCAAAACCCAGGTAGTCAATTGGGATCCAGTCGATCAAACGGTATTGGCCAACGAGCAAGTAATTGAAGGACGCGGTTGGCGCTCAGGCGCTTTAGTCGAGAAGCGCGAGATCCCCGGTTACTACTTGAACATCACTGCCTACGCAGAGCAACTGCTCACTGGCCTTGATGATTTAGGTTGGCCTGAGCGCGTGAAGACCATGCAACAAAACTGGATTGGTAAAAGCCGCGGGGTACGCTTTGCCTTTGACCATGGAATTAAAAATAGCGCGGGTGAACTAATTCAGGATGGCAAGTTATACGTTTTTACGACACGTGCCGACACCATCATGGGCGTGACCTTTTGCGCGGTAGCCGCAGAGCACCCGCTGGCGACACAAGCAGCATGCAGTAATCCTGAGTTGGCTCGCTTCATTGAAAAATGCAAGACCGGTAGTGTGATTGAGGCAGACCTCGCTACCCAAGAAAAAGAAGGGATGTTCACGGGTTTATATGTGACCCACCCCTTAAATAAAGAGCCGGTCCCCTTGTGGGTCGGGAATTATGTTTTGATGAGTTATGGTGATGGCGCTGTGATGGGCGTGCCCGCCCACGACGAGCGTGACTTTGCTTTTGCCCTCAAATACCATCTGCCGATTAAACAGGTGATTGCACTCGTCGGTGAGTCGCCGATGTTTAATCCTACCCAGTGGGATGCCTGGTACGCTCAAAAAGAGAATGCGCAGTGCATCAATAGTGGCAAATACGATGGTCTCTCGGTGAGTGCTGCCGTCACTGCCGTCGCCGCTGATCTAGCAGCGCAGGGCGTAGGTGAAATCAAAACCACCTACCGCTTACGCGACTGGGGTATCTCGCGGCAGCGCTATTGGGGTACGCCCATTCCGATCATTCATTGTGGCGATGAGGCCAATCCCGGTTGCGGCGCAGTACCGGTGCCCGAAAAAGATTTACCGGTGGTGTTGCCCGAGGACTGTGTTCCCGATGGCAGTGGCAATCCCCTCAATAGGCGCGCCGACTTCTTAAATGTGGCATGCCCGAAGTGCGGTAAGCCGGCGCGGCGCGAGACCGACACCATGGATACCTTTGTGGATTCCTCGTGGTATTTCATGCGCTATACCGGGGCAGATGCGAAGACCATGGTCGATCAGCGCAATCAATACTGGATGCCAATGGACCAATACATTGGCGGTATCGAGCATGCAATTTTGCATTTACTCTATGCGCGTTTCTGGACCAAGGTCATGCGCGATTTGGATTTAATTACCTTTGATGAGCCTTTTGCCAATTTGCTAACGCAAGGCATGGTTCTCAATGAGACGTATTACAGCGAAGATGCCAGCGGCAAAAAAACTTGGCTTAATCCCCTTGATGTGGAATTAACGGTGGATGACAAAGGCCGGCCGACGGGTGCGAAACCCAAGACCGGTTCTGGTATTGAGCTGAATGGCAACGCCATCACCATTGGCGGCGTTGAAAAAATGTCGAAGAGTAAAAACAACGGCGTTGATCCACAGGCCTTGATTGATCAGTACGGCGCCGATACCGCAAGGCTCTTTACGATGTTTGCGGCGCCACCCGAGCAGCAGCTCGAGTGGTCTGGCGCGGGCGTTGAGGGTGCGTCGCGCTTTCTGCGGCGGGTATGGTCCTACTCGATGAGTCAGGCTGCTGCCATTCGATCAATTGCCGAATCCAATGCCGCTCTGCCAAGCGAGCTGACTGAGGCTGAGCAAACCCTGCGCCGTGAAATCCATACGATATTGAAGCAAGCCAATTTTGATTACCAGCGCCGCCAGTACAACACGGTTGTTTCGGCTGCCATGAAAATGCTCAATACTTTAGAGCCAGTCAAGCTGAGTGAAGGCAAGGACAGTGGTCAAGCAATTCGCTTAGCAGTTTTGCGTGAATGTATCGGCATTCTGCTGCGCATGCTCTACCCGGTCGTGCCACACCTAACGCACCGCTTGTGGATCGAGATGGGCTACAGCAACCAGGGCGGACTGATTTTGGATGCACCTTGGCCGATAGTCGATGAAGCCGCCTTGGTGAAAACGGAGATTGATTTGGTATTGCAGGTCAATGGCAAATTGCGTGGCGCAATCACGGTCGCGGCCGATGCGAGTAAAGAAGTAATTGAGGCTGCTGCACTGCAAAGCGAAATCGCACTAAAGGCCTTAAATGGGGGATCACCCAAAAAAGTGGTTGTGGTTCCAGGCCGCTTAGTTAATATTGTTGTTTAAGGAAATAGAGGCACCATCATCAATTCCAACATAAGCAATCCTGAAGTGAGCTCCAGCGCTGAGGGCAAGAGCCAAGCCCCTAGCTTGGACCGCAGAACGTGGCTTGGGGCCTTGATTGCCTTGCCGACCCTATTCAATACGGCCTGCGGCTTTCGACTGCGTGGCTCGGTATCGATTCCATATAAGGTGATTGCGATTACAGGTGCTCCATCACCATTACTCAGAGCTGATTTGGAGATGATTATTCTGACAGGCAGTGATGCCAAGGTCGCTAACAACGCCAAAGATGCTGATCTGATTTTAGAGATCATCAGCGAAGTTAATAGCCGTGAGATTTTGGCCTACAACGCTGCGGGCCAGATATCTGCCTATCGACTGAATTCTCGGGTCGAGTTCAGGGCGACCGATCAAAGTGGTGTGGACGTTGTTCCAGAGGCTGAAATTTACGCCACCCGTGATATGGACTTCTCTGTTTCGACGGTATTGGCTACGGACGTACAGATGGCGCAGTTTACGAATGAAATGCGCAGCAATCTTGCCTTGCAAATCTTGCGCCGCGTTTCTGCAACGGCGAGACCAAGGTCAGCTACACCTAGCGGCTCTTCGATGCAGATGGGCAAGCCCTAAGCATGGGATTACCCCTCGAATGATGACGAGCGATGCGCTGCAAGCGCACATCAGTGGACTCAAATCTAGCCTAGCGCTCTCTCCGGTCTATGTCTTTAGTGGGGATGAGCCCTTACTCATGATGGAATCCATGGACCAATTGCGTTCCGTTGCTCGAAAGCTCGGTTACACCGAGCGCGAGGTATTAATGCATGAGCGCTATTTTGATTGGTCATCATTACTCTCTGCTGGGCAAACCATGTCCTTATTTGGCGATAAGCGCTGGCTGGAGTTACG
>JBIPON010000077.1:0-8122 GCA_044379065.1 Polynucleobacter sp.
TAACAAAGGAGAAGATGAGGTACATCGTTCCAATGTCTTTGTGGTTGGTTGCAAACAACCACCGACGCCATCCATGTGGCATGTCATGCGCGTGATCATGCGCGTGATCGTGTGCTGTATCGTGGGTAGTAGAGGCTGTGCTCATGAGTTGCTCCGAGATGGTTTTTTAATTAAGTTGTTATTTAGTCCGCGCTGCCATGAGGTCAGGCGTTTGATATAAATCGCCTGTTTTATTGCCCCATGCATTTCGTGTATAGGTAATCACAGCAGCAATGTCACCGTCTGAAATCACGCCACCCCATTTGGGCATAGCGCCTTTGCCGTTCAGCATGATCTGAAAGTTGGCCTCTTTTGGTCCTAAGACAACCTTGCTTCCGTCTAAGGCAGGGAATGCACCAGCACCCTTACCGTTTGGCTGATGGCATGCTGCGCAGTTGGCTGCATACACTTTTGCACCGCGATCCATTTGCTCCGCCAAGGTGTAAACCTTACTTGGATCATCGGCCAACGCTGCCATTTCTTTTTTCTTTTCCTCTACCCATTTGGTGTAGTCCTCATCGGATACCACACGCACTACGATTGGCATAAAGGCGTGCTGGGCACCGCAAAGCTCGGAACACTGACCGCGATAGGTGCCAATCTTTTCTGCTTTAAACCAGGTATCGCGCACAAATCCAGGGATGGCGTCCTGCTTAACTCCGAACGCCTGCACTGACCATGCATGTATTACGTCATTGGCGGTGGTGATCATGCGAATTTTTTTATTCACCGGCACGACCATTTCGTTATCCACTTCCATCAAATACGTGTTTGATTTGGGTGCTAGGTTATTGATGGATTCGCGTGAGGTCGACAGGGTGGATAAAAAGCTGATGCCTTCACCTTCACCTTTAAGGTAGTCGTATCCCCATTTCCACTGGTAGCCCGTAGTTTTAATGGTGATGTCTGCATTGGTGGTGTCTTTCATCGCGACTACCGTTTTGGTTGCTGGCAAGGCCATACCAATAACGATCAGGAGGGGGATGACAGTCCAAATGATTTCTACAGTGGTACTTTCATGAAAGGAGGCTGACTTAGCGCCTTTCGATTTGCGGTGCTTGAGAATGGAATAGAACATCACCCCGAACACACCTATGAAAATCACGGTACAGATAACGAGCATCATCCAGTGCAGCCAATGAATTTCAGCCATGATTTTGGTTGCTGCAACAGGGAAATTGAGTTGATTTACTGCGGGTCCACCTGGCATATCTTGATTCGCAAATACCGTTCCGGTACTAATTGAGGCAAGGGTTAAGAGCAGCGCTCTCACGGCGTTTCCAAGTAAATTCATCTTTATCTCTATTAATAATCGTAATTTTTTAAATGCATCACCACGCATAAATAAGGCAAAAGCAAGCTGGCTTTACATATTGATGCGTAATTATAGGGTTTCTTATCTTAATCAACAATTTAGATACGCGCTGAGGGGGTTCAATAGTGGTATTACTTAATAATAAAGTAAGTACTTACTCTTATTAAAGATCTTACCTATTCTTACGTTTAATTTGATCCGGTGAAATAAAGGCTACGGTGTCCTTTGCTGCAGACAGGTTTTTACCCACCACCCAAGCATGCCCATACACCACTTCAAGGGTCATTTTTTGCGGTAATTTCACAGTTTTGTCCGCGGAAATCGCCTGTACTTGCTGCGCCGAAAGGAGTCCAAGAGCAAGGGCATCCTGGAGATAAAGGGCATCGGATTCGTAGTCTAGGTAGAGGTACTCCATGTCCATTACTGGATCCGAGAATCGACTTTCCACCAGCGCATCCCCCAAATCGTGCATATCCCATGCCCCCGGGAGGGCTGCTAATGGCGGTTCATCCATCGCATCGAATTGCAATGTACGCAACTCTTTACCTGTATCCGGCCCAAGGTAGCTGAAGGAAAGCAAACCGCCTTCGCGCAAGACCCGCCACGCTTCCTGAATAACCCATTTAGGCTGATTTAGGGAATGGATCCATAAATTACTAAACACCATGTCATGCGATTGGTCCGGAAGTGCAAGTCTGCCCTCATGCATTGTTGGAAAGCGCGATAGGCCATTGGTAATAAAGCTGAATGTTCGAGCCAACTTCATTTTTGTCGTATCGGACCAGCTGAGATCGGAATCGGGAATGCTTGAGAGCGCCGCTTTTGGGAATCGTTTGGCCAAGCGATTGGCGTGCACTCCAGGTGCATCCGGAATGATCAATAGTGAGCTCGGCTGATGTTTGAGCAGCTCCAGCTTTTGCATCATGCGTAAGGCAATATCGTCTTTAAGCCATCTTAATGATCGGGTCATGCGCTCAGTATACTCAGCGCCCCATGCATTTTTTACACACCCTCTTTACGCATTTATTGCCTACCGCATGCATTGTGTGCACCCGCCATCAAACGGAAATAGTGTGCCATGCTTGCTTCGCTTTTTTAGAAAACCAATCACTCTTTCATTACCCCTGCTGCATCCGCTGCGGCGTTGACCTTGATGATCGCAACACCAAACAAAATCAATGCAACTTCTGCCTATTAAAAGCCCCGGCGTTTGATCGAACATATTGCCTTGATCGCTACGATGGCGTCTTACAGAACGCAATGCATCAGCTCAAATACCAGCGGCGCCTTGCCATTGCCAGTGCCTTCGCCTTCGCCTGGAATCGCCTAGCAATGCCACATTTAGATACGCATGAGGCAGCGGTTTTATTGCCTGTGCCTCTCAGTACGCAAAAACTCAGTCAACGTGGCTTCAACCAATCATGGGAAATAGCCAGGCGCATTCGATTACCGCCTTCTATTCAACCGATTGCCAATGCCTTGGGGCGACACCACTCGGATGCGAATCAAGTGCAGCACAATCGCCTCGATCGGCAAGCTGCCTTACGTCATGCTTTTTACATTCGCACTGAGGCAATAGAAAAAATACACAATAAATCGATCGTAGTATTTGATGATGTCATGACTACCGGCTCAACCCTGCAGGAGATCGCAACCCTGCTGAAGGATAATGGGGCACGTTCGGTTGTTAATTGGGTTGTATTGCGTACCTTAAGACCCCAAACACAGATCCATTCAAGGAATCCTTAGCGATGTTTAATGTTGTTTTATTCGAACCTGAAATTCCACCCAACACGGGCAATATCATTCGCTTGTGCGCCAATACCGGGGCAACACTGCACCTGATCGAGCCCTTGGGCTTTCCATTAGAAGATGCCAAATTGCGCCGAGCTGGCTTGGATTACCATGAATTCGCGAACCTACTAGTCTACAAAAACTGGTCTGATTTTTTAGATAAAGCCAATCCAGATGTAGCGCACTTGTTTGCGCTAACCACGAAGGGAAAAGCAAGCTTTGCTAAGGCGCGCTTTAGTGAAAACGACTATTTTGTTTTTGGTTCAGAAACCAAAGGGATCAGTGATGAAGTACGAAATGCCATCCCCGAGCAAAACCGGGTTCGACTACCCATGCGGGAAAACAGCCGCAGCCTCAATTTATCGAACAGCGTGGCTATCTTGGTATATGAGGCCTGGCGACAAAATGGCTTTGCAGGCGGCGCCTAAAGTACCAACTTAATGTTCTGGTTTTGGCTCGCGGCCCATCAGTTTTTGCACTGCCTGATGCGCGGTAATGTGACCCGAAAGAACGTCGCACATATTGCTGGTAATTGGCATATCCACATTGAGGCGCTTTGCTAAATCAGCTACCGCAGCTGCGCACAAAACGCCTTCCGCGACATGACCTAAATTATTTAATACGGTTTGCAAGGATTGTCCTGCAGCCAGCAATAAACCGACACGGCGATTGCGTGATAAATCTCCGGTTGCAGTCAAGATCAGATCACCCACCCCGGTCAACCCCATGCAGGTCTCGGGCTTTCCGCCAGCAGCTTTTACTAGCCGCATCATTTCCGCAAGGCCTCGGGTTAACACTGCAGCGCGTGCATTGAGACCTAAGCCTAAGCCATCACCGATGCCAGCCGCAATCGCCATAATGTTTTTTACAGCGCCACCAAGCTCTACACCAATCAAATCATCGCTGGCATAAATGCGCATATTGCCGTGATGAAAGGCGGCCTGAACAGCTTGACACAATGCCGCTGATTTACTGGCTACCGTTAAAGCGCATGGCAGACCACGCGCTACCTCATCCGCAAAGCTCGGACCTGACACAACGCCAACCGTATGTGCAATGCCGCGGCCGTGTTTGACTAACTCTCGTTCAACGACTTGATGCGGCAAGAGCGCTGTAATTGGCTCTAAGCCCTTACACAGCCACACGATATTGAGGGGAAATGCTGCCTGCTTTAAAACGCAAGCAATGGTCTCGGATAAACCAGACATCGGCGTAGCGATCACAAGCAAATCGCTTGGGCGCAAGAGATCTAAGGTGCGTTTTAAATCAGAATCGACCTGCAATGCCGTTGGCAGGGTAATGTCCGGAAGGTAGCGCTGATTCTGATGCTCCACCTGCATTGCTTTTGCTTGCTCAGTACTGCGAGCCCAAAGCCTAACTGAGCCTGGTGGTAAATGCTGCGTTGCTTGCGCCGCCATGGCTGTGCCCCATGCGCCCGCGCCCAGTAGTGTCACATTCATCGTACGTGACTCATCCAGATTTTAGTTGGGCAAAATGATTTTGCTTTCCTGAGTCGATTCATTGCCATCGCCTCCAGCAGAGCCTTGAGCCTGTAATAAACGCTGCTGATATAGGCTGTGGAAATTAATTTCACTCAGGTGAATCGGCTGAAAGCCAGCACGACTCACGATATCGGCCACATTGGAACGCAAATAGGGGAACAAAATGGTGGGACAACTTACGCCGAGCATGGGATCAATTTGCTCTGGCGGAATAAGAACGAAGTGAAAAATACCAGCTTGCTTTGCTTCAACTAAGAATAGAACCTTGCCATCGACGCGCGCGGTCAAAGTTGCAATCAAGGCAACCTCAAAAATGCCCTCAGCCAATGGGTCAACGGCCACATCAATTTCTACCTGAATCTGCGGCTCTTCTTGAATCAACAAAATAGCAGGGGCATTGGGTTGCTCCAGCGATAGATCCTTCAGGTAAATTCGTTGAATATTGAAGCTTGGCTCTACTGCTTCGCCGGCTCCGTCTTTTAGGGATGCTGTTTGCTCGCTCATACGGGACTTTCTCGTTAAAAAATTAGATCGGGTCGGCCAACAAGGCATCCAACTTACCCGCACGATCAAGCGCAGCTAAGTCGTCGTAACCACCGACATGGTGATCACCAATGTAAATTTGTGGGACGGTTCGACGTCCGGTTCGAGTCATCATGACCTCGCGCTGGGCAGGATCAGCATCAATCAAAATTTTTTCCAATTGCGCCACCCCTTTTTTCTGCAGTAACTTTTCGGCCATCACGCAGTAAGGGCAAACGCGGGTGCTGTACATGAGAACGGAAGGCATGGCTTAGCCTTTGACCAGTGGCAATCCAGCCGTGGTCCAGGCCTGCACACCACCGTCGAGGTTTTTAACCTCTGTAAATCCAGCAGACTGAAGCGCTTTAATCGGGCCGCGTGAGGCGACATTACTTTGGCAAACCACAATCACGGGTAATTTGCGGTCCAGTTTGAGTTTATCGAGCCCTGAGGCAATTTGATCCTCCGCAATGCGCTTTGCATTGGGTAAATGCCCTGCCTGAAAATCCACCTCGGGGCGAACATCTACAATTTGCGCCTTTTTCCGATTGATCCAAGTGGTAGCCTCGGTTGGTGAGACTCCACCCCCCATAATTAGCGTTGATAATGTAGGCAGAAACAGCGCTACGCCCGTAACTAATACGAGCGCAATAAGCGCCATATTTTCGATTTGCATTAAAAAGTTCATCGTTAGATTATAGAATGGCTCCATGAAACAACTTGTCCTTATCCGCCATGGCGAATCTGCCTGGAACCTTGAAAACCGCTTCACCGGCTGGGCTGATGTCGATTTAACCCAAAAAGGCATTGATCAGGCCATCGCGGCAGGCAAAAGCCTTAAAAAAGCCGGGTATGAGTTTGATATTGCATACACCTCGGTTTTGCGCCGTGCCATCCGCACCCTTTGGTACATTCAAGATGAAATGAACCTGATGTGGATTCCAGTGGTGCACAGCTGGCGCTTAAACGAGCGGCATTATGGCGCCCTGACGGGCTTAAATAAGGCCGAAACCGCAGCCAAGTACGGCGATGAGCAGGTGCATATTTGGCGACGCTCCTTTGATGTTCGCCCACCCTTGCTGGACCTAAGCGATGAGCGCAATAGCCACGCCGATCGCCGTTATACCAAGCTAGAGCAGGGTGATATCCCCTTGGGTGAGTGCTTGAAAGATACGATTGATCGGGTTATGCCGCTATGGAACGAGTCGATTGCGCCTGCACTCAAGCTAGGTAAACGGGTTGTTTTGGTTGCGCACGGCAATAGTATCCGCTCGCTGATTAAATTCCTAGACGGAACCTCCGACACCGACATCATGGAGGTCAATGTGCCCAATGGCAAACCCCTAGTGTATGAATTAGACGATGATTTGAAGCCGAAACAGCATTTTTACCTAGACTAGAGCAAAATAGGCGTCATACCTAATCCAGTTCCAAAAAACCTATCGCCCACATGCGCCATTTACTTAAAAGCCTTGCTCTTGTTTCTGTTGGTCTGATCGCCGGCGTTGCCGCAACCATCCAATTTTCTGCCACAGCGCAACAAGGCGCCACAACGCTACCGCTGGATGAGCTACGCACACTATCGAATGTGTTTTCTCAAATTAAGCGTGAGTACGTTGAGCCAATCGAAGACAAACAATTGCTGACCGATGCCGTGAAAGGCATGGTGAGCAGTCTCGATCCGCATTCTTCGTATTTGGATAAAAAAGACTTTTCTGAAATGCAAGAACAGACCGCAGGGAAGTTTGCTGGTCTTGGTATTGAAATTACCTCCGAAGATGGTTTGGTAAAGGTACTCAATCCAATTGAGGACAGTCCTGCAGCGCGTGCTGGACTTCAAGCGGGCGACTTAATTACGCGACTGGACGATAAGCCTGTTCGCGGCATGTCATTGGATAAAGCAGTGCGTACCATGCGCGGCAAACCAGGAACAAAAATTACGCTGACCATTTTTAGAAAAAGTGAAGAGCGTAGTTTTCCAGTCACGATCACCCGCGCTGAAATCAAAGTGCAGTCGATCAAAACCAAAATCGTCGATCAAGACATTGCGTGGGTTCGAATTACCAGCTTTCAAGAACGCACTGTTCCCGATTTAGCAAAGAAGCTCAGCGAGATTGCCGAGAAAAATCCTAATTTAAAAGGCGTTATATTGGATTTGCGGAACAACGGCGGCGGCTTGCTACAAGGGGCTGTTGGGGTTGCAGCAGCGTTCCTACCGGCCAACTCAGTGATTGTTTCAACTAAGGGACAGGCGCCTGATTCTACGCAGATCTTCAATGCAACGCCCTCGATGTATCGCCTCAGTGAAGCAGGCGATCCATTGGCATCGGTACCTCCATTGTTTAAAAAGATCCCCATGGTGGTTCTGGTCAATGCGTTCTCCGCCTCCGCCTCTGAAATCGTTGCCGGTGCTCTCCAAGATTACAAGCGCGCCACCATTATTGGTAAGACCACCTTTGGTAAAGGTTCAGTTCAAACCGTTCGCCCCCTGTCGAATGACTCTGCCCTCAAGATTACAACTGCCTATTACTACACACCCAAAGGTCGATCGATTCAGGCGTTCGGCATTAAGCCCGATATCGCGGTAGATCAAAATAAAGATGGCGATCCTGATGACGTACTAATTACGCGCGAAATTGACAGCGAGAAACACCTTCGCAATAAACAGTCATCGGAAGAAAAATTAATCCTGGATCGTCAAAAACGCCGGATCGAAGAATTGCAGCGCATTGAAGAAAAGAATGCCAATAAGACTCCGGAAGAGCGTGAAAAAGACAAGGCTAAAAAGCCTGTTGAATTAGGTGGTCCGGATGACTTCATGCTGCAGCAAGCCGTTGCCTTCATCGACGGCAAAGAAGTGCAGCGTTCGGCTTCTAAGCTCGAATAAGCGAAGGTCATGAACGACGAGCAGTTACTGCGCTACTCCAGGCACTTACTGCTGGATGAAATT
>JBIPON010000078.1:0-8013 GCA_044379065.1 Polynucleobacter sp.
CCATGCCTTTAATGCCATGCTCAAAACCTTGGAAGAGCCGCCCGAGCATGTGAAGTTCATTCTGGCGACCACCGATCCACAAAAAATACCAGTGACCATTTTGTCGCGCTGCTTGCAGTTCAACCTCAAGCAAATGCCAGTGCCATTAATCGTAGAGCATTTGCAAACCGTACTCGCCGCAGAAAAAGTCGAATCCGAAATCGGCGCGCTGCGCGTATTAGCAAAAGCAGCCCAAGGCTCGATGCGCGATGCGCTCTCACTCACGGATCAAGCCATTGCCTATGCCGCTGGTACTGTGACACAAGAGTCGGTACGCAATATGCTGGGTACGCTCGATGATGCCTATTTAATCCAGGTACTCGATGCACTGGCCAATAAAGACGGCGCAGCCCTCGTCGCAGTTGCCCAAGAGATGGGTGAGCGCAGCATGTCGTTCTCATTAGCATTGCAAGACATGGCAAGCCTCTTGCAAAAGATAGCAAGCGCCCAAGTCGTTCCTGAATCGGTTTTAGATGATTGGCCGGAAGCAGCGGAGATCCGCCGTTTAGCAACCGTCTTTACTAAAGAAGAAGCCCAGCTCTTTTATCAAATCGCCATTACTAGCCGTCCTGATTTATCGCTCGCACCCGATGAGCAGACAGGTTTTTCAATGGCACTGCTGCGCATGCTGGCCTTTCGGCCGGGCAGTGCAGGATCAGGATCAAATCAAGCAGTAGGTAGCGGTAGTACTTCTGCAGCTTCCACCCCAGCGTCGACCCAAAGCACTAGCAAGTCAGCCTCAGCTACTCCAGCTGCCGCCAAGCCAGCCGCAGCTAATCAAACTTTAGCTAAGCCAACTTCAGCTAAGCCTGCATCAAGCGCAGCTCCAGCACCAGCCGCATCTACAGCAGCAGCGCCTAAAGCAGCAACATCGGCAGCATCCCCCGCAACTGTTTCGAGCAGCGATCGCCCCGATTGGCACAGCTTGATGCGCGCTCTGCCCGTGCGTGGTTTAGTGCAGCAATTGGCGCACCAGACGGAATTGCAAGACTGGGTGGATTCCCCGCAAGGTGTGAAGGCCACGGTGATTACCAGCTTGCCGCAGTTAGCGAGCGCGGATTGCGTTAGCCGTTTAGGTGAAGCGCTGAGCGTGCATTACGGCAAGAAAGTACAGATCGCAATTGTGGAAGGCGCGGTTGAAAAGACCGTAGCCAAAATCGATGCGCAAGTACAGAGCGAGAAACGCCAAAATGCCGAAGAGCGGATTGCAGCTGATCCCTTTGTGCAGCAACTCGAACGCGAGTTTGGCGCGAAGGTTGTGAGTGGTTCCGTTCGACCTGCTTAAAAAAATAAAGCTAAATCAAATCAAAATAAACCAAATTAACTTATACCTATTTAATAGAGGAAATACAAAATGATGAAAGGCAACATTGCTGGCCTGATGAAGCAAGCCCAGCAGATGCAAGAAAACATGAAGCGTGCGCAAGCCGAGCTCGCCAGTATGGAAGTCACTGGCCAAGCAGGCAATGGCCTGATTCAGGTGACGGTATCTGGTAAGTACGAACTCAAGCGCGTGCAAATTGCCGAAGGCGCCATGGAAGACCGCGAGATGCTGGAAGACTTAATGGTCGTAGCCTACGCCGATGCATTCAAACAAGTCGAAGCCGCCAGTGAAAAACTGATGTCGGGCGCGACCGCAGGCATGCCAATGCCTCCTGGCTTTAAGTTACCGTTTTAATGGCTAGAAATGATGTTCCGCAGGATGCACTACAGCGCTTAGTTGAAGCACTGCGCGTACTGCCCGGCGTCGGACCCAAATCCGCGCAGCGCATGGCTTTTTATTTACTGCAACACGATCGCAATGGCGCAGCCTTACTGGCCCAGTCTTTAGGTGAAGCGGTCGATAAAGTAGGGCACTGCAGCCGCTGCAATACCTTTTCAGAAACCGCGATTTGTTCTACCTGTGCGGATGGCAGGCGCGATCCTTCGATGCTCTGCATTGTGGAGACCCCGGCCGACCAAGTGATGGTCGAGCAAACACTGAGCTTTAAAGGCAATTACTTTGTACTCATGGGTCGCATCTCGCCGCTCGACGGTATGGGCCCAACGGAAATTCATTTTGATCGGCTCTTGGCACGGATTGAGAACCCCGATACTGGCCTTGCGGTGCGGGAAGTTGTGCTGGCCACGAATTTCACGAGCGAAGGCGAGGCCACTGCCCATTACATTGGTGAAGTTCTTAAATCCAAGGGCATCAAGGTCACCCGCATTGCCAGAGGCATACCAGTAGGCGGGGAACTGGAATACGTTGATGCAGGCACTTTAGCCCGGGCCCTGATGGATCGGCGCGCCGTCGGCTAGTCCCCGTATTTATTAAATCAGCTTAGTAAATTCAGTACATCCATTCGCGTTGGTGACATTAGTGGCATTTCTTTAAATCGCCACATTGCTATGCTAGGGTTGGGTCATTCCAGATCGATTGCACCCATGTATTTTTTAAACCGCCCCATATACGCTCAACTGTTTCTGTGCTGCTTTATTAGCGCAGGAGGCAGTAACGCCTTTGCGATTGCACCAGTCGACAGTGAGCCTGTGGTGGATAGCACGGCCCCACTGATGGGCGAGACCGAGCGCTGGAGCATTCATGGGCAGGCGACCTACATGCTGCAGCAACGCAATAACTTTAATTCCCCCTACGCTGGGCAAAATAGCCTGTTAAAAAAATCGGCCAGTCCTGCCGAGGCCTACTCCTTGAGCGCGACGGCATTTATTGGTACGCGATTGTGGCAAGGGGCTGAGGTGTACTGGAACGGCGAAATGTTTCAAGGCTCTCCCTTTGATGGGCATCTCACGGGAGTGGGCGGTGTGTATAACGGCGAGTTGCAAAAAGGAGCCTATGCACAACCCGTCTTTTATACCGCCCGGGCTTTTCTGCGGCAAACCATTGGCCTTGGCGGCGGCCAAGAGCACATCGCGGGCGAGGCTAACCAATTGGCAGGCAATCTGGATAAGAATCGCGTGGTGCTGAGCTACGGCAAGATAGCGACGCTGGATTTCTTTGACGACAATGCCTACAGCCATGATCCACGTACTGACTTTCAGAATGCGTCGATCTTTTCGATGGGTGCCTACGGTTATGCTGCGGATACCAAGGGCTATACCTACGGCGCAGTAGCCGAGTGGTATCAGGCTAACTACATTTTGAAGGCAGCCCGATTAGCACTGCCAACCGTACCGAATACAGCGCAGCTCGATTACTCCTTATCCAAAGACTATAGTAATCAAGTGGAGCTCACGCGCACGCATGCGATTAATGGACGCGATGGCGCGGTGCGTGGATTATTTTTTCAGCAGCATGCGTTTATGGGGACGTATCAAAACGCCCTGAGGTTTGCGCAGCAAACGAGCACCATGCCACCGAACCTTATTAATGTGCGGCAAGCCTCCACGAATACTTGGGGCTATGGTCTCAATTTCGATCAAGCGCTCAGCCAAGACATTGGTATTTTTGGCCGTTGGAGCTGGAACCCCGGCGCCGCCGAAACCCAAACCCTGGATATCAGTAAATCGCTTTCGGGTGGGGTGAGCGTGAAGGGCGCTTCATGGTCAAGGCCGTATGACACCCTGGGGATTGGCTTTGCAGTCAATGGCATTTCATCAACGCAAATTAGCTATTTGCAAGACGGTGGCATGACGACCTTTATTGGCGACGGCAAACTCAGTTACAAGCCAGAACAGGTGATCGAGACCTATTACAGCGTCAAGGCCTATAAAGAGCTGTTTATTTCCCTGAACTACCAGCGGATTGCCAATCCAGCCTATAACGCGGCGCGGGGCCCAGTCAATATCGTTGGCGTGCGGGCACATGTCAGTATTTAGGCTGTAATTCAGTCGTCAACCCCTCCGTTTTTGCTCTTCTGAGCCGGCTAAGACGGGTTTACCCCCTATAATCAAACACCCACATTTCATCGGGTAATAGGGGGCAAGACAGCAATTGAATATTGTGGTAATAAATTTTAGAAGCATGCGATTGCCTCATGCTGTGTTACCCAGCTATCGCAACCGCGCCTGCTTGCTCGCACTTGCGTTTCTTTGTTGCGCTGCTTTTACTAGTGCCCTTGCGCAAGCGCCATCGCTCCCACGAGAAACTTCGGTTACCGTTAGTCCCGCACAAAATACAGCACCCAATAAAGAACCCGCTGCGGCAACCACTCCCCCAATTATTGGTCTGAGCACTGCTCCCAATATCAGCTCAGTTAATCCCAAAGCAGCAGCGCCCAATGAACTCGATTTACGCCAGCTGTGGTCTGAACTCAAACTCAATAATCCGCAGCTCGCAGCGCTGCGTGAGTCTTACTTTGCTGCCAAAGCCACCGTGCCGCAAATTGCAGCGCCTGCTAATCCACAAGTAGGGCTAGTGTGGTCTGGCATGCCAGCAAATTCGCCCTTGGCATTGGGCGGCGCCAATACGCCGAGTTCCCAGTACCCCAACGGCATAAGCAATAACAACGCTATCTCCTTTGCTCAGCCATTTCAGTTTCCGGGTAAGAAAAGCCTCGCTGCCGACATAGCTGACACCAATGCCGAGGCCCTCTTAGCCCAAAGCGAATCGACTTACTTGCAATTGGGTGCGCAGTTATCCAGTTTGTATTACAGCGCCTTGGCATCGCAAAAACAGCTAACCGTTTTAAGAGAGTCGGTCACCCGCTTGGAGATGATTAAGAATGTGGCTAAAGCCAGATACGCCAATAATGCAGCGGCCTATGTGGAGTTTTTAAATGCCCAAGTGGCACAAAGCGCAGCAGAAGCAGATCAGTTTGCACTCGATCGCCAATTGCAAGTAGCGCTGCGGGGAATCAATGCCTTAATTGGCCGCCATTCGCGTGAGCAATTGCTGCTGCGCGGGGATGCGCGCCTTACCCTCAATACCGTACCCAGTTTGCTTGAGCTAGAAGACTATGCCGAGAGCAGCCATCCGCTGCTCAAGAGTTCCGCCTTGCAACTGGACGCCGCCAAAAAAGGAGTAAGCCTCGCCAAGAAAGCCTACTTGCCGGATTTTCAGGTGATTGGCTCTTCGTATACACCGCGCGGTCCCTTTGCCGCGAACAACGGCGCGCTGTTTTATCAGTTTGAACTCGACATTGTCATTCCACTGTATTTCTTTACCAAAGAAAAATATGGGGTAGAACAAGCCAGACGCAACCAAGCCTCATTGGAAGCCAGCAACATCGCCAGTCGCCAGCAAGTGGTATTGGCTGTCAATACGGCATACGCCAATTACGAGCAAGCTAAAAATCAGGTGCAGTTTTTACGCGACCGCCAAGTACCGCAGGCCGATGCCGCCTACAAGGTGGGCCTCAACCAATATGCCAATAATGGCCAAGGATTTAATGACGTGCTGACGGCGCAAACGCAATTGCGTTTATTGGAAATTCAGTTGGCCTTGGCACAAAGTGCACTTCTGCAATCGCAAGCGACTGTCTTGGCAGCCGCCGGTAAAGAACCGTTTTAAGGATATCGTTTGAAAGATCAATTTCGCTCCGGAACAAAAAAGGCAGCAGGGCTGTTAGGTCAACTTCAGCAGAAGCTCGGTGAGCAGTCTGCACACCTGCGTGAAAACCTCGCCGCCCTCTATTGGAATCGCTCACCCGAGCAGCGCCAGCGGATTCGGCAGGCAGCAGTTGCTTTTGCGATTTTGTCGCTCGGCATCGTTTTGGGCCGTCTAACGGACATCAATCGGGCAGTGCAAATTGATAAGTCGGACAAAACGCTTAAAGTTGAAAAGAGCGGCGCTTTAGAAATTAAGTTGCCGGGCGTTACCCTCAATCCCGAAATTTACGTCTTTAAAGAAGCCAAAACATCCGAAGTACCGATTGAAATAAAAGTGCCGGGTCGACTTGCTTTTAATGCTGAAAAATCCAAGGTCATCTCGGCGCGGGTATCAGGACGGGTAGAGCGGATTTTTGCCTTTGATGGCGCTGCCGTGAATCTGGGCTCACCGATTTTAGAAATGTATAGCCCGGAATTTAATTCAGCCCAGCAAGAGTATTTGCTAGCGAGTAGAACCGTGGGCATTCTTTCTAAAAATCAGGCCATGAGCGACCTGATGCTGGATGCCAAAATGACCCAAGACGCAGCGTCCAATCGCCTGCGCAATATCGGCGTATCGGATCAGGAGATCGCACAACTCCGCAGCAATCAAAGAACGCAGGCGAATTTGTTGATTCGCTCACCCATTCAGGGGGTTGTGATCAAGCGCAATACCGAACCAGGCGCTTTTGTAAATAGCGGCGATGTGCTCGCTAGTTTGGCCGATCCAAAAGCCTTGTGGTTTTTAGGTAATGTATTTGAAAAGGACATCCGACTTTTATCGAGTGGCCAGCAACTGATTCTAAAAACCGAGGCCTATCCCGATCGGGAGTTTATCGCCACCACCAATTACGTGGCACCCAGTGTTGATCCAGAAACACGGGCCTTGCTGATTCGTGCCGATGTCAGTGATGCGGATGGTTTATTGCGCCCCGATATGTTTATGTCGGCCAAGCTCTTAGTAGGAAAAGGGCTAGCTGTGGTGGTGCCGCAATCGGCGATTGTGCGCATACGGGAGATGCGCTATGCGATTGTGCAGGTAGCGCCCGATACTTTCCGACGACTTCCAGTGAAGGGCTATGACTTAGACGGCAAACGCTTTGCAATTACCGATGGTCTCGGCCCTGGCTTAATGGTGCTGACGGACGGGGCGGTATTGCTCAACGACCGTTTTGCGAAGTTAGAAGACTAAGTCAGAACACTAAGTTAGAAAACTACATGAGCCAATTTACTTCCTTCATTCGAGGCGTTTTAGAAAAACGCGTCTTGGTGATTGTCGGCTCCATTGTGCTCTTGGGCCTTGGCATCAATAGCCTGAGTAAATTACCCATACAGCCATACCCAGGCGTTGCCCCCTTAACGATTCAAGCGATTTCCCAGTGGCCGGGCAGAAGTACGACGGAGGTGGAGCAGCAAGTCACCATTCCCGTAGAAAATGCCCTGGCTGGTATTCCCGGGTTGCAGGCGTTTCGCTCAGTCTCGCTCTTTGGCTTATCGGTCGTCACCCTCAAATTCAATGACACAGCCGATCCTTTCAAGGCCCGGCAAACCTTCATTGCCAATTTAGCCAACGCCAACTTACCGAGCGGTGTCACTTCTAGCATTAGCCCAGACTCCGATGCCACCGGCGAGATCATGCGCTACGAGGTGCATTCTGACTACGCATCTTCGGCCGAACTCAAAACACTGCAAAACTACGAAATATACAAAGAGCTCAAGCAAACCCGCGGGGTGGCAGATGTATCCTCCTTTGGCGGTAAGGTACGCCAATACCAAGTGATTGTGACGCCAGAGAGCCTGCAATCGAAAGGCATTTCCATTACCCAGTTGATTGCCGCTATTACCAGTTCAAATAGCAATATGGGCGGTGGCTTATTACCGAGTGGCGAGCAGCAGTTTGTGGTGCGCGGTGTGGGTTTACTCAAGAACATTGATGACATTAAGCAAGTGGTCATTACCACCAATAATGGCGTGCCGGTACGGGTAGGTGATGTGGCTACGGTACAAATCGGCAATGCGCCGCGCCTCGGTTTGTTTCAGTTCAATGAGAACCCAGATTCCGTCGAAGGCATTATTTATTTGCGCCGCGGTGAAAACGCCACGGAAGTATTAGCGCGGGTACGCGATACCGTCCACAACATTAATAAGCAAATTCTGCCGCCCGGCATCGAAGTATGGCCTTTTTATGATCGCCAAGTCTTGCTCGACATTACCGTCGGTACCGTCAAGCACACCTTATTCTTTGGCATCACCTTGGTTCTGGCCATTCTCTATATCTTTTTGGGTAATCTACGTGCCGCTGCGGTGGTGGCTGCGGTGATTCCATTGGCGCTGTGCGTGGCCTTCATTCAGATGCACATTTGGAGCGTGCCGGCCAACCTCATTTCCTTAGGGGCCATTGATTTTGGTGTGATTGTCGATGCCGCCGTCATTCTGACGGAGAAC
>JBIPON010000080.1:0-7821 GCA_044379065.1 Polynucleobacter sp.
CATCATTGCCTTGATTGCGATGGGAGCAGCGGTTGTGTTCTTTGGCTTTACCAATGATTGGGTCCCGCTGGGTTTCGATAACTTGTGGATTCATGGGGGATTCTTCCCCAATGGGATTGGCGGTCTGTTGATGTCCTTGCAGATGGTGCTGTTTGCCTACGTCGGTATTGAAATGATTGGCCTCTCGGCTGGCGAAGCTGAGAATCCCAAGAAAACCATTCCGATGGCAATTGACTCGCTCGCATGGCGAATCTTGATCTTTTACATGGGCGCCATCTTGGTTATCTTGGCGATCTTCCCTTGGAACGAGGTGGGGCAGCAAGGTAGTCCATTTGTGGTGATGTTTGAGCGTTTGGGTTTGCGCGAAGCTGCTGGCATTGTCAATTTCGTGGTGATTACCGCAGCGCTATCTTCGTGCAACGCGGGTATTTTCAGTGGTGGGCGTTTGCTCTATTCCCTCTCCATCAATGGCTATGCGCCTGAAAAGTTTGCTCACCTTTCTGAGAGTGGCGTGCCACACCGAGCCGTGATGGCTGCGGTGATGGTGCCGATGATTGGGGTGGTTCTCAACTATTTTGTTCCCGATAAGGCATTTCAATATGTGATGGCGGCAGTGACCTTTATTGGGCTGATGGTTTGGATTGCGATTCTTTATACCCAAATGCGTTTTAGAAAATCACTGACTCCAGCGCAAGTGCAGAGTCTGAGTTATCGCACGCCATGGTGGCCTTACTCCTCCTGGTTTGCTCTTGCCTTCATTGTGCTTGTCATTGTGTTGATGGGCTTGCATGAGGATGCACGCGCCGCGTTGATTTTGGGTCCGTGCTTATTAGTGGTCTATTGCGCTATGTATTACGTCTTAGGCCTGCATCGTAAAAATAAACTGAAATAAGGAGCATCACATGATTATTGGCGTACCAACCGAAGTAAAAGACAACGAATTTCGGGTCGGCTTGACCCCAGGTAATGTTAGTGGATTAGTGGCTCAGGGCCATGCTGTCTTGATTCAGCGTGGCGCTGGCCAGCAGATTGGTCTGACGGATGAGCTCTATCGTTCTGCCGGCGCCTCTTTAGTGGAGAGCGCAACTGAAGTGTATGCAAAATCGCAATTAGTCGTGAAAGTAAAAGAACCACAACCGCAAGAATGCGCGATGCTGCGGGAAGACCAAATTCTGTTTACCTACCTGCACCTTGCGCCGGATCCATTGCAAACCAAAGCACTACTCAGTTCTGGCTCTAGTTGTATTGCGTATGAAACCGTCACCTCGCGCGCCGGTACCTTGCCTTTATTGGCGCCGATGAGTGAGGTGGCGGGACGGATGTCGATTCAGGCAGCCGCTGCCCAAATGGAAAAGAGCCAAGGTGGACCTGGCATCTTGCTAGCGGGAATCCCGGGGGTTGCCGCCGCGAAGGTGGTTATTCTCGGCGCGGGGGTGGTAGGTCGAAACGCACTGCAGATGGCCGTTGGCATTGGCGCGGATGTCTGCATCATCGATAAAGACCTCGATCGTTTACGTCAAATCGATGCCGCTTACGGTAATCGTGTCCGTACCTACTACTCCGATCCGTTGTCGATCGAGCGTGAAGTATATGCGGCCGATGTCGTGATTGGTGCAGTACTCCTACCGGGAGGTGCAGCGCCGAAATTGGTCAGTGCCAGCATGGTCGCCAAGATGAAGCCGGGAGCGGTTGTGGTGGATGTGGCAATTGATCAGGGTGGCTGCTTTGAAACATCACGACCAACGACGCATAGTGATCCAAGTTATTTGGTGGATGGCGTGATTCATTATTGCGTCGCCAATATGCCGGGGGCGGTCGCGCGGACATCCACCTTTGGTTTGACCAATGCAACCTATCCGTTTGTGGAGGCTTTAGCAAACAGGGGGTTGGTAGCTGCACTGAATCACGATGTGCATTTGCGTAATGGCCTCAACGTGCATCGGGGCCAGTTGGCCTCAGAGCCCGTTGCTAGTGCTCAACAGCTGGATTTTATTCCAGCAGTTGAGTTATTGGCAGCGTAAAGGAGGTGTAAAACAGCGTAGTTAGTAATGCGAAGACAGCGGCTTAGCTCAGGTCAGTAATGAGCGAAGCCAATGTCTCGTGTGGCAAGGTTTTAACGTGCATCGGGTACTCTTTGTGATCGCAGCCCACCATCATTTGCGCGCCTGCTTTGAGGGCCTTAATCATGTCGGGCGTGAGCTCAAAGCGCATAAAATGCACAGCGGATGTTTTTTCCGCGGTCGAGCGCTCGAGATCCTCATCGGCTAAAGC
This sequence comes from Polynucleobacter sp., assembly GCA_044379065.1. GTDB lineage: Bacteria > Pseudomonadota > Gammaproteobacteria > Burkholderiales > Burkholderiaceae > Polynucleobacter. Next base: position 2,272 of record JBIPON010000080.1, read on the forward strand.
GTAAACGCGCGACTGACCTTCGACTTCAATAAAGATCTTGTCTTCAATGCCGACCAGTTTGGCTAAGGCAACCTTGCGATCACCTTCATTGGGGTACTCGAGCATCATGGTCGCTTTGAAGTTAGTGCCATCGGGTACAAGCGGATTGTAGGCATCGAGTTCATCCTGAATGCCTTCTTCTTCAAAGGTTTTCTCAACACGCAGCATCTCTTGGATCTGATAACGCATTAAGAATTCATTTTCAAAAATCATGGTGAGGTGCTCGCCCAAGTGGACGGTGCGAATGCGGCGCTCTTGAATCGCTTTCTCCCGAATTTCAGGGCGATCCTTGTGGTACGCCTCCAAACTTAAGAGGCTGTCGCGGGTAATTTTTGCCATGGTGCTTGTATTCCTATATTCAGTATGTATTCAATCGATCGGTTTAGAGACCGTAGGCTTTTGCCATTAATGTGAGTGGATGTGCCATCGCCGACTTGGGCAGGCCTAACTCTTCCATGCCTTGCGCAATATGGTGACCAGCGAGCTGGCAATCGGAGCTAATGTAGTCAGGCTCGTTCTCTGCCATGCCCTTAAATACAGGCTTACCAATCTTCATGGCCATTGCATGGAACTCTTTCTTCACGCCCCAGGTGCCCGAGTGACCTGAGCAACGCTCGACGACATTCACTTCGGTGCCCGGAATCATCTTCAGTGCTTCAGCGGTCTTTTGCCCGACGTTTTGAACGCGTGAGTGGCAGGCAACGTGGTAGCTCACATGACCCAATTCGGTTTTGTAATCAGTCTTCAGTAAGCCATCGGAGTTGCGTGCAACTAAATACTCAAAGGGATCCCACATGGCTTGCTTGACCAATTGAACGTCTGCATCGTCTGGGAACATCAGCGGTAACTCTTGCTTGAACATCAAGGTGCATGACGGAATTGGGGTCAAGATGGCATAACCTTCTTTTGCTAATTTAGCCAACTTCGGAATGTTCTTGTTTTTGTTTTCTTCAACCGATTCCAAGTCGCCCAACTCTAGCTTAGGCATACCGCAGCAGGCTTCTTTATCGACCAGCTCATACGGAATTTGGTTGTGTTGCAGAATTTTGATCAAGTCTTGACCAATGCCCGGCTCGTTGTAGTTCACATAGCACGTGGCATAAATCGCCACTTTACCTGGCGTCTTATTGCCATCCTTGACGGGGAATGCGGTGGATTTCTCAGCCAGTTGGGGGAAGGTCTTTGCTGCGTATTCTGGAATCCATGCCTTTTTATCGACCCCAAGCGCACCTTCCATCACCAAACGGGCAAGCCCAGTTTGGTTGACAGCATTGACCGCTTGCGTGACGATCGGAATGCCAGCAAAGTGACCCAATTTATCCGTCGATGACAAGAGCTTGTCGCGGAACGTGGTTTTATCTTCTTTAAATGCAACCGCTTTGGCACGCAACATCAGGTGCGGGAAATCCAGGTTCCAAGGGTGTGGTGGAACGTAAGGGCACTTGGTCATGTAGCAGACGTCACACAAGTAACATTGATCAACCACCGCCTGGTAGTCTGCCTTTTGTACTTGCTCGACCTCACCATCTTCAGTGGCGTCGATCAGGTCAAAGAGGGTGGGGAAGGAGCCGCACAAGCTTAGGCAACGACGGCAGCCATGGCACAAATCAAATACCCGCTCCATCTCTGCTTCGAGGTTGTCGCGGTCATAGAACTCTGGATTTTTCCAGTCCAATGGATGCCGGGTTGGGGCCTCTAAACTACCTTCGCGTGTGCTCATATACTTCCTCATTTATATTGATTGGTCTTACTGGCAAGTTGTTATGCTTACCGCTGGTATTTGGGATTACCCTAAGTTTAGGGGCTTGTTGCTCAATAGCCAAATTGTATTAATTAAGGTTATCGATAGAAATTAACTAAATAATTGGTAAATGGACTTTTCTGCTGTATTTCTCTCAACTGGGGTGGTTGCACTTGCTGAAATGGGGGATAAAACCCAACTTTTATCTTTAATGTTAGCGGCACGCTACCCCCGCCAAGCCTTACCGATTATTGCTGGAATCCTGGTTGCCACATTGGCCAATCATGCCTGTGCGGCTTATTTTGGCCATTTAATTGCCGCTTTCTTAAGTCCCGATGTCATGCGCTGGATTTTGGGCGTGGGCTTTTTGGCGATCGGTTTCTGGCTTTTGATTCCGGATCGTCTGGACGAGGCTGGGGGCACGCGGGTGAAAAATGCAGCCTGGCCGGTTTTTCTGCTGACCAGCGGTTTGTTTTTTATGGCGGAGATGGGTGATAAGACCCAAATTGCCACGATTGCCCTTGGCGCGCGCTACGACGATGTGATTGCCGTCACCATTGGCACTACCCTAGGGATGATGCTCGCCAATGCCCCTGCCGTCTGGATTGGCACTAAATTTACCAAGCGCATTCCAATCAAATGGGTGCATACCATTGCTGCTGTTGTCTTTATCGCGATCGGTATCTTGACGCTGCTGTACGGTTAATACACTTCACTGCAAGGGCATAAAATCAGAATATGAAAACCGACCTCGCCCATTCCTTTCAGCGCCTTGCATATTGCCCGCCTCCATTTTTATTTGGGCAAGTCGATTTAGACATCGCCCTTGATCCCGCCAAGACGATTGTGAAAAGTCGCATTGAGGTCTTGCCGAATCCTGCCATTGCTGCGGAGCGCGCCACCTCCTTGGTCTTGCAGGGAATTGATCTCGAGTTCATGAGTTTGCGCATCAATGGCACGCCACACCGCCATTTTGAATTAACACCCGAGACGCTAACGATTCATTCGCTACCTGGGGATGGGGCCGAGCCATTTACGCTCGAAGTGATTTCAATCTGCGTGCCCGAGAAAAATACGTCCCTGATGGGTTTGTATGTATCGAATGGTAATTTTTTTACCCAATGCGAAGCAGAGGGTTTTCGGAAGATTACTTATTTTTTAGATCGTCCCGATGTCATGGCTCGCTATCGCGTCACGCTGCGTGCAATTAAAGCGGACTTCCCCGTTCTACTCGCGAACGGTAATCTGGTCGCCACAGAAGAATTGCCCAACGGCTGGCACAGCGCAGTATGGGAGGATCCGTTTCCGAAACCATCGTATTTGTTTGCTTTGGTCGCTGGGAAGTTGGTCTGCATTGAGGAGAGCGTTACAACGGGCAGCGGAGCTACGAAGCTCTTGCAGATTTGGGTCGAGCCACAGGATTTGCCCAAAACCCGCCATGCCATGGATTCATTAATTCATTCGATCCACTGGGACGAGGCGCGCTATGGCTTGGAATTGGATTTGGATCGCTTCATGATTGTTGCCGTGGGCGATTTTAATATGGGCGCGATGGAGAACAAAGGCCTCAATATCTTTAATACCAAGTATGTATTAGCCCAGCCCGAAACTGCAACCGATACCGATTTTGCCAATATCGAAAGCGTTGTCGCACACGAGTACTTCCACAATTGGACTGGTAATCGCGTTACTTGCCGCGATTGGTTTCAGCTCTCACTCAAGGAGGGTTTGACGGTATTTCGGGATCAAGAATTTTCAGCCGATCAGATGGGCAGTGAATCGGGCAGGGCGGTGAAGCGGATTGAAGACGTGCGCCTATTACGCCAACTCCAATTTCCGGAGGATGCGGGTCCGATGGCGCACCCGATTCGCCCCGATGCCTATCAAGAGATTAATAATTTTTACACCGTCACCGTTTATGAAAAAGGCGCTGAAGTAGTGCGCATGTATCAAACCCTTTTGGGAGTCGATGGCTTTCGTAAGGGGATGGATTTGTACTTTGCGCGCCACGATGGTCAGGCAGCGACATGCGATGATTTTCTGGCGGCGATGGCCGACGCCAACGGCAGAGACCTGAGTCAATTTCAGCATTGGTATAGCCAAGCAGGTACGCCGCGGGTTCGAGTGCAAACCCATTTCGATGACAAGACCCAGCGCTATACGCTGACCTTAAGTCAGTCCTGCCCAGATACCCCAGGCCAGAACAATAAAAAGCCGTTTCATATTCCGCTGCGAACCCAGCTTGTCTTTGCTGATAGCGAATCCGTGGATCCGTCGCTGCGCACTGAGCGTTTATTGGAGCTGACTGATGTCACCCAGACTTGGGTCTTTGATCACGTACCTAGTGAGCCGGTGCTATCAATTAATCGTGGATTCTCTGCGCCGATTGTGCTGGAGTTTGATCAAAGCGAAGCGGACCTGTTAACCCTCTTTGCCAACGACGACGATGCTTTTAATCGCTGGGAAGCAGGGCAGAAGCTAGCCATGCAAGTGATATTGGCTGGACGCACTCCAGACGAGGCCTTGCTCCAAACCTACTGTTTGATTTTGCAAGATCCTCAGTTAGATCCGGCATTTAAAGAGCTAGCCCTGACATTGCCGGCCGAAACCTATTTATACGAGCAGTGCGCCAGCGTTGATCCCCAAACCATCTACGCCAATCGCAAGGCATATCGGGAGGCGATTGCGCAGCAGTTACTGCCGGAATGGCAACGCCTGTATGCAGCAATGCAAACGCCCGGTGCGTTTCTGCCAGATGCAGTGAGCGCAGGTAAACGCGGCTTAAAGAACCTCGCCTTAGGAATGCTCTTGATTGCTAATCCGGCGGCGTGGGCAAAGTCAGCTCAGCAGCAATACAGCCTAGCAAACAATATGACGGATCGCTATGCTGCGCTGGCCCATTTAGTCCAAAACAACACCCCAGAGGGCGTTTCGTGCCTCGCGGATTTTTATGAGCGCTTTGCAGATGACCCATTGGTTGTTGATAAATGGTTCGGTTTGCAAGCCACGTGCCCACCCACAGCAGATAATCCTGCCGCTAGCCTAGAGCGCGTCACGGCTTTACTGTCGCATCCGGCGTTTTCATACACGAACCCCAATCGGGTTCGCAGTGTGATTCATTCTTACTGTATGGGTAACCCTGCCGGATTTCATATGCGGGATGGACGCGGATACCAGTTTTGGGCGCAAAGCGTGCAGAAGCTAGATGCGATTAATCCGCAAATTGCCGCGCGGCTTGCCCGAGCGCTTGACCGCTGGACTGTTTTTGCAGAGCCTTACCAAGAGCAGATGCATGCTGCATTGCAAGCGGTTGCCGCTTCCAAGACGCTATCGGCTGATGTGCGCGAGGTGATTGTGAAAGCCTTGGGTAATGCTGAAGCGTAGGATGCGCAGTGCAAAAAAACCGTGCTTGATTTTGAAACAGGCAAAATAAAGCCATTCGGATTGCAAGACCCTATTTGGAGAATGTGTTGACCGCCCCTATTCAATTGAAGACATCTTTTGCGCAGTACATCAGCCAGCTACAAGTGAAGGGCGCACCCCTTCCTCTAGGACTGCAGGATCTATTGGTAGCGCTGACCAATACGTGTAGGACGTTAAGCGATGAAGTTGCGCAAGGTGCACTCATTGGCATATTAGGGTCTGCTGGAACCGGCAATGTTCAGGGTGAAGTACAGCAAAAATTAGACGTGATCGCCAATGACTTATTGATCGAAGGTGTGCAGTCCTGCCAATCCCTCGCTGGCATTGCCTCAGAAGAGATTGAGGAT
>JBIPON010000082.1:0-7598 GCA_044379065.1 Polynucleobacter sp.
TATTCGTGTTAAATTGACCTTGTATTTGAATACGCAATGATCTATCTGTAGAGGGTGAAGCCCTTGTGCAGACGGTTTAATCCACAGTTTTTTTCGGGAAACCCGATGAAAGGTGAGCATCATGATTCAGTCCTCTAGGGGAAGTTCGTACCTATTTGGCGGAAACGCCCCCTACGTAGAAGAACTCTACGAATCCTATTTGTTAGACCCTACGTCTGTCGCCGATCACTGGCGCGACTACTTTGATAACGTCAATCAAGTTCCTGCAGTCGATGGCTCCAGCGGCCCTGATATTGCCCATGCGCCGATCGTTGCTTCCTTTGCCGAGCGCGCAAAGCAGGGCCCCATTCGTACTGTTACGGATTCGGCAGACTCCGAGATGGGACGCAAACGCGTTGCCGTTCAACAGCTGATTGCGGCCTATCGCAACGTGGGTAATCGCTGGGCCAATATAGACCCATTGAAGCGCACCGAGCGTCCCGATATTCCCGAACTCAGTCCCGCTTTTTATGGCTTTACCGATGCCGACATGGATATCGTTTTTAATACCAGCAACACCTACTTTGGCAAAAACAATATGTCATTGCGGGATTTGCTTCAAGCCTTGCGCGAAACCTACTGCGGCACGATTGGCGCTGAGTACATGTTCATTGCCGATCAGACCATCAAAAAATGGTGGCAAGAAAAATTAGAGTCGATTCGTTCGTCGCCGAATTTCAATGTCGAAGAAAAGCGCCAAATTCTGGATCGCGTGACCGCGGCAGAGGGCCTTGAGCGCTACCTCTCGGCAAAGTTCGTTGGACAGAAACGCTTTTCGCTTGAGGGCGGCGAGAGCTTCATCGCCTGTATGGATGAGTTGATCCGCGATGCGGGCAGCCGCGGCGTGCAAGAGATCGTGATTGGTATGGCCCATCGAGGTCGATTGAACGTGCTGGTCAATGTTCTTGGAAAAATGCCCAAGGATTTGTTTGCGGAGTTTGAGCACAAAGCCCCTGAAGATCTTCCGGCGGGTGACGTGAAGTACCACCAAGGTTTCTCGACCGACATTTCAACGCCAGGCGGCCCGGTGCATTTGTCGCTGGCCTTTAATCCATCTCATTTGGAAATCGTCAACCCAGTGGTTGAGGGTTCTGCACGCGCGCGAATGGAGCGCCGCGGTGATCTAACCGGCAGCCAAGTATTGCCTGTTTTAGTGCATGGTGATGCTGCGATTGCAGGGCAGGGCGTGATGCAAGAAACACTCGCCATGGCTGAGGTACGTGGCTATTCGACTGGCGGCACGATCCACATTGTGATTAATAACCAGATTGGATTTACAACGTCTGATCCGCGCGACTTGCGCTCTAGCCTTTATTGCACCGACATCATGAAAGTGATCGATGCTCCGGTATTGCACGTCAATGGCGATGATCCAGAAGCCGTTGTTCTGGCTACGCAGTTAGCCGTCGAGTTTCGGAGTCAGTTTAAGAAAGACGTCGCCATCGACATCGTTTGCTTCCGTAAATTAGGGCATAACGAACAAGATTCTCCGGCCATGACCCAGCCTTTGATGTACAAAATCATCAGCGCGCATCCAGGTACACGCAAGTTGTACGCAGAAAAACTAGAAGCGCAGGGTGTAGTGCCTGCCGGCACGGGCGACCTCATGGTCAAAGAGTATCGCGCTGCGATGGATGCCGGTGTGCAAACATCGGATCCTGTGCTGAGTAATTTCAAAGGTAAGTTCGCAGTTGATTGGTCTCCTTTCTTGAACAAAAAGTGGACCGATAGCGCAGACACTGCAATTCCGCTAACCGAATGGAAGCGTTTGGCAGAAAAAATTAGCACCATTCCAACAGATCTCAAAGTACATCCCTTGGTTGAAAAGGTATTGCTTGACCGCGCCGCCATGGGTCGCGGTGAAATCAATGTCGACTGGGGCATGGGTGAGCACATGGCATTCGCCTCCTTAGTTGCTAGCGGGTATCCCGTTCGCCTATCTGGGGAAGACAGTGGTCGCGGTACGTTTACACACCGCCACGCAGTACTGCATAACCAAAACCGCGAAAAATGGGATACCGGTACCTATATTCCGCTGCAGCACGTAGCAAAAGACCAAGCTCCATTTACCGTGATTGATTCGATTCTCTCTGAAGAGGCCGTGTTGGGTTTTGAGTATGGCTATGCCGCAGCTGAGCCAAATACCTTAACTATTTGGGAAGCGCAGTTTGGTGATTTTGCCAACGGAGCCCAAGTGGTGATTGACCAGTTTATTGCCTCGGGTGAGGTGAAGTGGGGCAGGGTGAATGGTCTTGTCATGATGTTGCCGCACGGTTATGAAGGCCAGGGGCCAGAGCATTCTTCGGCACGACTCGAGCGTTTTATGCAGCTGTGCGCCGATACCAATATGCAGGTAATTCAGCCAACAACCGCGGCGCAGATTTTCCACGTGTTGCGCCGTCAAATGATTCGCCAGTTCCGCAAGCCTCTTATTTTGATGACGCCGAAGTCCTTGCTGCGTAATAAAGAGGCGGCATCACCCTTAATCGAATTTACGAAAGGCGCATTCCAAACCGTAATTGGTGAGCGCGATGAGTCGATTGATCCGAAAAAGGTCACGCGCATCATCATGTGTTCCGGCAAAGTCTATTACGACCTTGCTAAAGCGCGCGCCGATAAGTCCATTGGCGATGTTGCGATTATTCGTATCGAGCAGTTGTATCCATTCCCACATAAAGCCATCTCGGCTGAGCTGAAAAAGTACCCCTTACTAGAAGAGGTCGTGTGGTGTCAGGATGAGCCGCAAAACCAGGGCGCTTGGTTCTTTATTCAGCACAATATTTTGGAAAACATGAGTGAAGGAATGCGCATGGCCTATGCCGGTCGTCCCGCCTCCGCCTCGCCGGCGGTTGGTTATGCCCACCTCCATCAAGAACAACAAAAGTCGCTGATCAATGCGGCCTTTGCCAAGCTCAAAGGATATGTCGTTACTAAATAAGTAGAGGCAAATTCACATCACATTATTTATTAGGAAGAATCATGGCTATTTTTGAAGTTAAAGTTCCCCAGTTGTCGGAGTCGGTTGCCGAGGCAACCTTGTTGCAGTGGAAGAAAAAAGTAGGGCAAGCAGTTGGTCAGGATGAAATCCTGATTGAGATAGAGACCGATAAAGTGGTACTCGAGGTACCATCCCCATCGGCTGGCGTGCTGGTTGAGTTGGTGGTTGGTGATGGCGGTACAGTGGTTGCTGATCAAGTCATCGCGAAGATTGACAGTACAGCAACCGCTTCAGCCACAGCAGCGCCGGCGATTGCTGTTGCATCTGCAACTGCGAGTAGTGCAGCGCCTGCCACGAAACCCGCCGCAGCTCCCGTTGCCAGTGCCGCACCCTCGGCCGCCAAAATGATGGCAGAAAAGAATATCAGTCCAGCACAAGTTGCCGGCACAGGACGCGATGGCCGCATTACCAAAGGCGATGTGATTGGCGCTGCCGCTGGCGGATCCAAGCCTACAAAAGTAGCATCACCTGCTTTACCGGGAGTTGCAGTGCCCATGGGTGAGCGTCCAGAAGAGCGCGTACCGATGAGTCGTTTGCGCGCGCGGATTGCAGAGCGCCTGCTCGAGTCCCAGGCAAACAACGCCATTCTGACGACCTTCAATGAAGTCAATATGGGCCCAGTAATTGCGATGCGCAATAAGTACAAGGACGTATTTGAAAAGACCCATGGCGTCAAGTTGGGCTTCATGTCCTTTTTTGTTAAAGCAGCAACCCATGCCTTAAAGAAATTCCCTTTGCTCAACGCATCGGTCGATGGCAATGACATTGTGTATCACGGCTACTTTGATATTGGTATTGCAGTTAGCTCGCCACGCGGCTTAGTAGTGCCAATTTTGCGTGATGTGGACCAAATGAACTTAGCTGATATCGAAAAGAAGATTGCAGAGTATGGCGCGAAAGCACGTGATGGCAAGTTGTCGATTGAGGAACTAACTGGTGGAACCTTCTCCATCTCCAATGGTGGTGTTTTTGGATCGATGTTGTCGACGCCAATCATCAATCCACCGCAATCCGCGATCTTGGGTATTCATGCAACCAAGGAGCGTGCCGTCGTGGAGGATGGGCAAATTGTGATTCGCCCCATTAACTACTTGGCCTTATCGTACGACCACCGCATCATCGATGGTCGCGAAGCAGTGCTTGGTTTGGTTGCCATGAAGGAAGCGTTAGAAGATCCTTCTCGTCTCCTGCTTGATCTGTAAGGGGCGAACACATGAGTCAAGTGTTTGATGTACTCGTTATTGGTGCGGGTCCAGGTGGTTATATTGCAGCGATTCGAGCTGCTCAGCTGGGTTTTAAAGTAGCCTGCGCAGAATCCAATGCCTACGATGATCCGAAGGGCGAGCCACGCTTAGGCGGTACCTGTTTGAATGTGGGATGTATTCCATCCAAGGCCTTGCTTGCCTCCTCAGAGGAGTTCGAAAAGATTAGCCACCATGTTGCTGATCATGGCATTACCGTCGGTTCGGTTAAGCTCGATTCCAACAAAATGCTGGCGCGCAAGGATTCGATCGTAACGAAGATGACGGCGGGTATTCAGTTTCTGTTTCGTAAGAATAAGATCACAACCCTTAAAGGCCACGCCTCTTTTGTTGGCAAAACGGCAGATGGGTATCAGATCCAGATCGATGGCAAAGATGCCGGCACGGTGACTGCAAAGAATGTGATCATTGCAACCGGATCAAAGGCGCGCCATCTACCGAATATTCCAGTTGATAACGTGCTGGTTTGTGACAATATTGGTGGACTGAAGTTTGATTCCATTCCAAAGCGTTTGGGTGTTATTGGCGCTGGCGTGATTGGATTGGAGCTGGGTTCGGTCTGGCGCCGGGTTGGCTCGGAGGTCACCGTTTTAGAGGGCCTACCTACTTTCCTGGGTGCCTGCGATGAAGGTATCGCAAAAGAAGCCCATAAGATTTTTGTAAAGCAAGGCCTCAAGATCAATATGGGCGTCAAGATTGGTGACGTCAAAGCGGATAAAAAAGGCGTTGTGGTTCAGTACCAAGACGCTGAGGGCAAAGCACAAAAGCTCGAATGCGATCGTTTAATTGTTTCCGTAGGTCGCGTACCCAATACCGACAAACTAAACCTTGAGTCGATTGGCCTTAAAGTCGATGAGCGTGGCTTTATTCCCATCGATGACCATACTTGCGCCACGGCGGCCCCTGGGGTCTATGCCGTCGGTGATGTCGTGCGTGGGCCGATGTTGGCCCACAAGGCGGAAGATGAAGGTGTTCTAGTTGCTGAAATCATTGCAGGCCAAAAACCCCACATCGACTACAACTGCATTCCATGGGTAATCTATACCGATCCTGAAATTGCATGGGTGGGCAAAACCGAGCAGCAATTGAAGGCTGCTGGTGTTGCGTACAAAGCAGGTCAATTCCCATTTGCTGCGAATGGACGCGCCCTTGGCATGGCCCGCGCTGATGGATTTGTGAAGTTTTTAGCGGATGCGAAGACCGATGAAATTCTCGGTGTACACATCATTGGGCCAAATGCCTCGGATCTGATTGCGGAAGCTGCGGTTGCGATGGAGTTTAAGGCAGCTGCAGAAGATATTGCGCGCATTTGCCATCCACACCCCAGTCTGTCGGAGGTAATGCGTGAAGCGGCATTAGCAACGGATCAACGCGCATTAAATATGTAAGTTGAGCACACTTGCGTTTTATCGAAAAGAGCTAGAGGCGCGTGGGTTTCATTCTGACCCCGCGCAGGAGCGCGCAGTGGAACGCCTGCAGCGCTGCGAGGATGAGTGGGTTGCGTACAAGGATGTGCGTAGTAACGCCCTAACCAAAAAATTATTTCACCCCGCACTGCCTAGGGGAGTTTACCTCTGGGGCGGTGTAGGTCGCGGCAAATCCTTCTTAATGGATTGTTTTTTTGCAGCTTCACCCCTCGAGAAAAAGATCCGCATTCATTTTCATGAGTTCATGCGCGAGGTGCATCGTGAGTTGCATGAGCTCTCTGGCATGGCCGATCCCTTAGATGAATTATCCAAGCGCATTGCTCAGCGCTACCGTTTAATTTGCTTTGATGAGTTTCACATTAACGATATTGCCGATGCCATGATTTTGTATCGGCTATTGAGCGCACTATTTGAAGATCGGGTGCAGTTCATCATGACCTCCAATTACAAGCCAGATCAGCTTTATCCGAATGGCTTGCATCGCGATCGCTTATTGCCTGCGATTGCTTTGCTGGAGAGTAAGCTCGATGTGCTCAATGTGGATGCAGGCACCGACTACCGACAAATGCAGATGGCGCAAGTTCAAGCCTACTTCCAGCCATTAACTTCGGTGAATGATGTGCTGATGATGCAGACCTTTCGGTCGATATTAGGTAAAGAGCCTGAAGAAAAGAATCCCGTCTTACGAATTGAGTCCCGTGAAATCAGACCAATGCATCGCGCTGCCGGTGTTGTCTGGTTTGATTTTAAAACTCTGTGCATGGGGCCGCGATCACAGAATGATTATTTAGAGATCGCTAATCTCTTTCATACCGTGTTTTTATCCGGGGTGCCCTATATGCCGCCCCGCATGACCAATGAGGCACGGCGCTTTATCTGGCTGATCGATGTGCTGTATGACCATAAAATCAAACTGATTATGAGCGCCGAACTGCCAGCAGATCAGCTTTATACGGAGGGGCAAATTGTGGGTGAGTTTGCACGAACCGTGTCTAGGCTAGTCGAAATGCAGTCTCGTGACTATTTAGATGCGCCGCGCCGTGTGGTTCACGCCGGCTTGACCTAAAATAGGGGCATGACAAGCCCTTTTATTCTGAATGCCGATTTGCACTGCCATTCCGTAGTTTCGGATGGCACCTTGACGCCAGAGACCTTGGCGCAACGTGCATTTGAAAATGGGGTCCATTTGTGGGCCTTAACCGACCATGATGAGGTAGGTGGTCAATTGCGGGCTCAACAAGCGGCGCGCGACTTGGGTATGGATTACCTCTCTGGCGTTGAGATTTCGGTTACCTGGATGGGTCATACGATTCACATTGTGGGTCTTGGCATTGATGCTGAGCACATTGGGATTTTGGAGGGCTTACGCCGCACTCGGGATGGTCGCCAGAATCGCGCCAAGATGATGGCAGAGCAATTGGCTAAAGCGGGCATTGCAGGAAGTTTTGAGGGCGCACTCCTGTATGCCGGCAACCCCGAACTAATCTCACGCACCCACTTTGCACGATTCTTGGTCGAACAGGGCGTATGCCGCGATACCGATCAGGTGTTTAAGAACTATTTGGTTGAGCACAAGCCCGGTTATGTTCCGCATCAATGGGCCAGCTTAGATGACGCGGTAGCATGGATTAAGGCGGCAGGCGGTGTGGCGGTGATTGCCCATCCGGGGCGTTACAAATTAACCGCCATGCAGCTCGATGAACTGTTCAAACACTTCAAAGAGTTGGGCGGTCTGGCAATTGAGGTGGTTACTGGGAGCCACAGCCCCGCGCAGTATCAAATTTATTCAAAGGCTGCCGAGCACTATGGCTTCATGGCTTCGCGCGGCTCTGATTTTCATGATCCGCAGGAAAGTTATATTGACCTCGGTAA
>JBIPON010000009.1:0-21425 GCA_044379065.1 Polynucleobacter sp.
GCGCTCTTTGAGGGCTTCTGCTGCCTTACAGAGCGTTCCGCCGGTATCAATGATGTCATCCATGATGACGCAGTGACGCCCTTCTACCTCACCAATCAGGTGCATGACTTCAGATACATTGGCTTTGGGGCGGCGTTTATCAATAATCGCTAAATCGCAGCCCAGCTGTTTCGCCATCGCGCGAGCACGAACAACGCCGCCAATATCCGGAGAAACAATGATGAGGTCTTTGCTTTTTTGCTGTTGCAGGTCGGCAAGGAGTACAGGGGAGGCATAAATGTTATCGACGGGGATATCAAAAAAGCCCTGAATTTGGTCTGCATGGAGGTCCATGGTTAAGACACGCTCAATACCCGCAACCGATTGCAGCATATTGGCCACAATTCGGGCGGAGATGGCAACCCGCGCAGAACGTGGGCGACGGTCTTGACGTGCATAACCAAAGTAAGGGATCACTGCCGTTATGCGGCTTGCAGATGCTCGTTTTAGAGCATCGATCATGATCATCAGCTCCATCAAATTGTCATTGGTGGGAGCGCACGTCGATTGAATTACGACGACATTCTTACCACGCACATTTTCTTGAATTTCAACCTGAATCTCGCCGTCCGAAAACCGACCGACAAAAGCCTTGCCGATGGGAAGATTCAATTCTTTGGCTACTGCGTTGGCTAAAACAGAGTTTGCATTGCCAGTAAAGAGAGTCAAAAATTCAGCATTCATGATGGCAGTTTGGCTTATGAAGGTTTGGGGGATTTAGATAGAATATCGCATGGCTTGTGATTCAGAAAAAAGTTGGCAGGGGAAGAAGGATTCGAACCTTCGCATGCTGGAATCAAAATCCAGTGCCTTAACCAGCTTGGCGATTCCCCTACAGTATCAATCTGAAGATATCGAATTGTAAGCGGGATTTTTATTTATCCCCCGGACAATCCGGCCTATCCACTCCCGAGGTAGATTTTGCAATAGGGCAGCGGCACTTACACCGTCAAGCTGGCTCGGAAGCGCAGCAAAGACGCTGCTACCAGAACCAGACATTTGGGGCTTAGCGCTTGGCAGGGCCCTAGTGATCCAATCTATTGCATCCTTCACTTCAGGACAAATCCGCATCGCTACCGCCTGGCAGTCATTGGTATAGGACTGATGCGGTAGTGGAGATGCAAGAAAGCGATCTATTGTAATCGGGGCGTGATCACGGGTCAATTCAGGATGCTCAAAAAGCGCTTTGGTGGCGATACTGCGATTGGGGAAAATCACGATAAAGCCTTGCTCGGGAAGGGTAATCGCCTCAATTGCCTCACCAATTCCCTCCACAAAAGCATTGCTTCCATGGATAAAGAAAGGCACATCAGCGCCCAATTGCAGGCCTAGTGCCATTAGCTCTGGGCGTGAAAGCTGAAGGTTCCAAAGGTGATTTAGGCCAATTAAGGTAGAGGCGGCATCGGAGGACCCTCCGCCTAGCCCAGCACCGACCGGTAATTCTTTGTGGAGAGTAATTTCAACACCCATACCCATGTTACATTCACGCTGCAGCAGGGTTGCCGCACGTACCACCAAGTCATCTCCTTCAGCAATGCCGGGAACGGGGTTGATGCGGGCAATCCGATTACTACTGGTTCTGCTAAGGGTAACCGTATCGCACCAATCAATTAACTGAAAAGCAGATTGCAGCAAGTGGTAGCCGTCGTTCCTGCGGCCAATAATGTGCAGAAATAAATTGAGTTTGGCGGGCGCTAAGAGGGTAAGCGTATCAGTCATCAATTTGATCAAAAACAAGGCGGATATCAATTGGCCCTGTTTTTGTGTTTCGGGTCATATTCAGTTTTTCTAGCTTGCTGCTCGACTCGCCCCAAACGTAGGATAAGTTCCATCCGTCTTGACTGATTTTCGAAACAGTACCGCTGGGAGTGCGCTCTAAGCTGGCTGGGCTGCCGGGCCTGACTTGACCGCGCAACCAGTCGGATAAACCGCGCGCAGGCAAAGGAAGCCCTAATGCAGACTGAATGAGGGTATCCGCATCAATCGCTTTGCTTATCTTTCCGCCGCGCTCTAATACTGCTTCACCCGGAGTAATGGTGATTTTTGCAATAGAGCCACCGACCGGATTTCGAATCTCCAAGGTATCGTTCAGCACATCTTGGCTGAGAGTGAAACCACCGGAGCCACCCTCAGCGGGCCTATCAGCGCCGCCATTCATGCGGATTGAAAAACGGCCATCCCAAACAATCTTGGTCGACTGATTGGGCATCACCCAGTTGGGCTTAAAGCGTTTTAAGGTTTCACGCAAGGTTGCATTGTTTGCATCCATTCGCTCAGCATCTCGCCATGCGTTTTCCGCGGCGTTCAGATTGCCGATAGCTCAAAGCACGCCTAGTGCTGCCAATAATCAGGCGTTGGCACTGCGTATGATTTTTTTGACCCTCGCCAACTGCGGCACAGCTTGGAAACCAAAGCCATCGAAGGCCTCTATTTTGCGGGCCAAATCAATGGCACAACCGGGTATGAAGAGGCTGCAGCCCAAGGGCTGCTTGCCGGGATGAATGCTGGGCTTGCCGCAAAAGGCCTATCGCCTTGGGTGCCCAAGCGCAGCGAGTCCTATATCGGGGTTTTGGTAGACGATCTCATTACTCGGGGTGTGCAAGAGCCTTACCGTATGTTTACAAGCCGGGCCGAGTATCGGCTTAGCCTGAGAGAAGACAATGCGGACTTGCGCCTAACCGAGATAGGAAGGTCCCTTGGTTTGGTGGATGATGCGCGCTGGACGTTCTTTTGTAAGAAAAGGGACGCTGTTTCACGTGAAACAATGCGGCTCAAGGAGGCCTGGGTAAGTCCAAAGCATGCCTCCGCAAAATCCTTGGCAATGCTTTTAGGGCAAGGGTTGTCCCATGAGGCCAGTTTGGCCGATGTTTTGAAGCGGCCTACAGTTACGTACGCATCGCTAACTGAGGCCTACGACGGCACTTCACCACAGCTCGATGCGGACCCAAACTTAAACCAGCAAATCCAGGATCAGGTTGAGATCTCGATTAAATATGCCGGCTATATTGATCGGCAGGCTCTGGAAATAGCCCGCCAAGCGTTTAATGAGGGCTATCCATTGCCGGAATTTTTAGATTACAGCTTGGTTCGGGGGCTATCAAAAGAAGTTCAGCAGAAATTAGGCGCGCAAAAGCCAGAAACTTTAGGGCAGGCTGCGCGCATATCAGGGGTAACCCCCGCGGCCATTTCTTTATTGTTGGTGCATTTAAAGCGGGGGATTGGCAAATCCCAGGAGTCGGCGTGAGGGGGGCAGGTCTTGAGCTTGGCGTTGCTGAGCTTGGTTTGGCCTTATCGCAGAAACAGGTGGCTGATTTAAATATCTTTCTGCAAGAGCTCGAGCGCTGGAATCGCGTGCATAACCTAACCTCAGTTGAGGGTGAGCAAGCCAACATTGATCTTCATCTCATTGATTCTATTGCAATTTTACCAATAATGCGTGAATTTTTATTGACAACGCAAGCGCGCATTGCAGACCTTGGGTCTGGTGGGGGCTTGCCTGCAATACCCATTGCGATTGCTGAGCCCAATTGGAGCATTAGCCTGATTGAGGCGGTTCGCAAGAAAACAGCCTTTTTGCAAAATGTAAAAGGCAAGCTTGGCCTTAGTAATGCGTCGATTTACAGCGATCGCGTAGAGCACGTCGCAAGACAAGAGCCGGGTAAGTACGACGCAGTCATTTCCAGGGCATTTACCGGCCTAGATCGTTTTTTAGACTTAGCAGAGCCTTTTTTGAAGCCGGGCGGCCTGGTTTTTGCTATGAAGGCGAAGCGTGCGGATGAGGAGTTGGCGACCGTATCGACCGAACGCTGGCGACTTTTGGCTGACCGCTTTGTATTGATTCCCAACAGCACGGCAGAGCGGCGACTTTTGGTCTTTACGCCCCATGCGAAAATCACACCGTAAAGGCAAATAAAAAACCCCATGGCCAAAATATTCTGTATTGCAAATCAAAAGGGCGGCGTTGGAAAAACCACGACAGCCGTGAATCTGGCCGCCGGTTTGGCAGGGCATAAGCAGCGGGTGCTATTGGTTGATTTGGACCCACAAGGCAATGCAACCATGGGCTCTGGCATTGAAAAGGCAGAGCTCAACGAGAGCATATATCAGGTGCTGATTGGCCAGGCTACGGTGGCGGCTTGTGTGCAGCGCTGTGAAAGTGCTGGCTACGATGTCTTGCCAGCAAACCGCGATTTAGCGGGCGCAGAAATCGAGTTGGTTGATCTTGATGAACGTGAGCTGCGCCTAAAGGCGGCGCTGGCATTGGTGGGCGCCGAGTATGACTTCATCTTGATTGACTGCCCGCCCGCACTCTCCTTGCTGACGCTCAATGGTCTATGCGCAGCGAATGGCGTTATTGTTCCGATGCAGTGCGAGTATTTTGCCCTAGAGGGCCTATCGGATTTGGTAAATACCATCAAGCAAGTGCACGCCAACCTCAATCCGGATCTGATGATTATTGGTTTGTTGCGGGTGATGTTTGACCCGCGCATGACCTTACAGCAACAGGTTTCAGAGCAATTACTGGAACATTTCGGCGACAAAGTATTCAAAACAATTATTCCGCGCAACGTCCGTTTAGCAGAGGCCCCCTCGTATGGCTTGCCAGGCGTTTCTTTTGACAGGACATCCCGTGGAGCCAAGGCCTATTTGGACTTTGGTGCGGAAATGATTCAACGAATTAAACAAATGTGATTGATCAAACACCATGAGCACAATAAAGAAAAAAGGCCTTGGCCGTGGCCTTGAGGCCTTACTGGGTGAAAAATCGAAACCGGCCCAAGATAGCGCCACCATAACGAGCCTCCCCCTCGCCGCACTGCAGGCCGGCAAATATCAACCCCGCCAAAAAATGGAATCGGGCCCACTTCAGGAGTTGGCTGAAAGCATTCGGGAACAAGGCATCATGCAACCCCTTTTGGTGCGCGCAATTTCCGGGGGTAAATACGAAATTATTGCCGGCGAGCGCCGCTTTAGGGCCGCTACCCTAGCCGGGCTTACCGAAGTTCCAGTTCTGGTGTCCCTGGCAGACGACAAGGGTGCGGCAGCAATGGCCCTGATTGAAAATATGCAGCGCGAGGATTTAAACCCCTTAGAGGAGTCACAGGGATTGGCGCGCCTGATTGAAGAATTTGGGTTTACCCACGAACAGGCAGCAAAGTCCGTAGGTAAATCAAGAAGCGCCATCACCAACCTATTGCGCCTGGCCCAACTGGCGAAGCCAGTGCAGGCCATGTTGTTGGCCGGCGATATTGATATGGGCCATGCGCGCGCCCTACTCCCCCTGCCGGGGGCGAGCCAGGTTGCATTGGCGCAAAAAATCATGGCCCAAGGGCTTTCAGTGCGGGAGGCCGAGCGCTTATCAGCAGTGCTTGCACGGGCTGGCGGGCAAATGGGCGCAAAGAAGCCCAAAAAAGCGGCTGATGCCCATGCAGCAGATCCGGATTTGCAGCGCTTATCACGAGAAATTGCAGATCAAATTGGCCTCAGCACCGAGTTTAGGCTTAAAGGCAAGGGTGGAGAGCTGCGGATTCGTTTCAGTAAGGCGGACGAACTGGATGCCCTTTTAAAAAAACTAGGTATTGAAACGTAAACACAAGATAAGTCAAGGGATCTATTTGAAAGCGCCAAGCGATCAACCGAACGCCGATGACCCGTGGAAGGAGCCAGAGGAGCCGTACCGGGTCTACAACGGTGAAGAAATGCAAGCGCTATTGCAAACTAGCTCAGGCAAAAGTAGATGGACATTGCCATGGCGAGTAGTTGCCGGTCAAATGCTGGCAACCATCTTAGGCGCGCTCATTGCTTGTATTTTTTGGGACGACGGACGCATTAGCGTTTATACTTACTCCGCCTTTTTAGGTGGGTTGATTGGGGTTTTGCCCGCTGTACTATTTTTGCTTCGCTTAGAAATTGCAAGAGGCGCTCAGCGCCTCACCTCTGGCGGTTTTTTGTCAGCGCTTATTTCTGGTGAAGTAATAAAAATTACCGCTACAATCGCAATGTTTATTTGGTTAGCGTTTAATTACGCAGAATTAAAGTGGATACCGCTGTTGCTGACTTATATTGTCACACTCAAATGCTATCTTCTTGGTCTGTTTTGGCGTTAACCAGCATTTTGTAAAAAGGGATTGCTTACGATGGCAACTGCAGTAAATGGCGCTCCTAGCGAGCCTTTAACGCCGACCGCGTACATTGCAGAGCATTTGCAAAATTTAAACAATATTGGTGGACCCCAAGCCTCAATTATTGATTTCAGTGTTATTAATTTAGACACTATTTTTTGGACCCTTGCTATGGGCCTATTGACGGTTGGATTTTTGCTTATTGCCGCACGCCGCGCAAGCCCAGGAGTGCCTGGGCGTTTCCAAGCATTAATCGAAATGCTAGTCGAAATGGTTGAAACACAATCTAAAAGTATTGTTCACGGCGACCGAAGCTACATAGCCCCTCTGGCGCTCTTTGTATTCTGCTGGATCATTTTGTTAAACACACTTGATTTAGTGCCGGTAGATTGGGTGGTGGGCGTAAACCACTTTCTTGAGAATTTAGGTTTGCATGTGCCGCATCATAAGTTGGTCCCTACAACCGACTTGAATGCGACCTTAGGTATGTCCTTTGCGGTTTTGTTGCTAGTTTTTTATTACAGCTTCAAGGTAAAGGGCCTGGGTGGATTTGTACACGAGCTCCTGTCCGCTCCATTCGGAGCAAAGTGGTATTTGGCCCCATTTAACTTGGTTCTAAACATAATCGAGTACATCGCCAAAGGGGTTTCCTTGGGCATGCGGTTGTTCGGCAATATGTATGCGGGCGAGCTAATTTTCTTGCTCATCGCCTTGTTGGGCAGTATTTGGACCTTTAGTCTCGACCTAAGTGTGCTTGGTCTTGTTGGCCACGTCATTGCGGGGTCTGCTTGGGCTATCTTTCACATACTCGTTATTTTGTTACAGGCATTTATTTTTATGATGTTGACTTTGGTTTACATCGGTCAAGCACACAGCCACCATTAACCGTTTTATTTTAATTACCACTTTTATTACTTAGGAGTCATCATGCAAGAATTTTTAGCAAACATTCAGGGTTTAACTGCAATCGGCATCGGCCTCATCATTGGTTTGGGCGCGCTAGGTGCATGTTTAGGCATTGGCCTTATGGGCGGAAAATTTATTGAAGGTGCAGCGCGTCAACCCGAATTGATGAATGAACTGCAAACCAAAATGTTCTTGCTGGCCGGCTTGATCGACGCGGCCTTCTTGATCGGCGTTGGTGTTGCGATGTTGTTTGCATTTGCAAACCCATTGTTGGCCGTTATTAAGTAATTGTTCTGACGCGGGCAACACTGTGTCGTCCGCACGCTCTTAACAATACCGAAAGGAATACCGTGAATCTGAACGCGACCCTATTCGCGCAAATGATCGTCTTTTTCATTTTATGGTGGGTAGTTGCACGCTTTGTGTGGCCCCCCTTAGTGAAAGCCTTAGACGAGCGCGCCACCAAAGTTGCAGAAGGCTTAGCAGCCGCTGAGCGTGGTAAGGCTGATCTTGCCTCCGCATCAAAACTGGCCGAGCAAGAGTTAGTGCGCGCTCGCCAAGAGGGCGGACAGCGCGTAGCTGAAGCAGAAAAGCGCGCACAGCTTAGTGCGGAAGAGATTCGTAGTAATGCACAGGCAGAAGCCGCACGTATTATTGGTCAAGCAAAGCAAGACGCAGAACAGCAAGTATCCCGGGCGCGCGATGTATTGCGAGCCGAAGTTGCAAACTTGGCGGTGCGTGGCGCAGAGCAAATTTTGCGCCGCGAAGTGGATCCAAAGGCGCACGCCGCATTGTTAGATCAACTCAAGGCAGAGCTCTAATATGGCTGATTTAGCTACCATTGCACGCCCTTACGCTGAAGCGCTTTTCTCAAGCCTTAAGCCTGCAGAGCTGGGCACTTCGATGGTTCAGTTAACTGAACTCGCGCAGTTGGCGGCGATGCCGGATGTGGCGGTGTTAGCCAATAACCCTAAAATTTCGGCAGACGCTCTCAGCAAGCTATTGAGCGGCATGGTTAAGACGAAGTTGGACGATAAAGTTAGTGCTTTTTTGCGTTTGATCAATCAAAACCATCGCTTGGCGGCATTGCCCGAAATTGCAGCCCAATTTGAGTTGTTGAAAAATCAAAGTGAAGGCGCTGCAGAGGTTCTCATTACCAGCGCTTTTCCGCTTGAGGGTGACGCATTAAACAGTTTGTTGGCGAGCTTGAAAAAACGCTTTGGCGGTAAGGAATTGCGCCCAACGATTGAGGTGGACCCTAGCTTAATTGGCGGCGTCCGCATTCAAGTTGGCGATGAGGTATTGGACAGCACAGTTAAGGCCCGGTTGGCCACAATGCAAGCAAGCCTAAGCGCATAACCTTTTACTAAGAACATACGAAATAATATCCAGGAGTAATTGATGCAACTGAACCCTTCCGAGATCAGCGAACTGATCAAGAGCCGAATTAGTGAAATGGGAGTTGACTCCCAGCTGCGCAACCAAGGCACCGTTATTTCAGTAACCGACGGTATTTGCCGCGTGTATGGTTTGTCAGGTGTGATGCAAGGGGAAATGTTGGAGTTTCCTGGCAATACCATCGGTCTTGCGTTGAACTTAGAGCGTGATTCGGTTGGTGCGGTTGTGCTCGGCGAGTACACCCATATCAAAGAAGGTGATCCAGTCAAATGCACAGGACGCATCTTAGAGGTTCCGGTTGGTCCAGAGCTCCTCGGCCGCGTTGTAAACGCCCTTGGTCAGCCGATCGACGGTAAGGGCCCAGTAAATGCCAAGCTAACCGACTTTATTGAAAAGGTAGCTCCAGGCGTAATCGCCCGTCAATCGGTTAGCCAGCCAGTACAAACTGGTTTGAAGGCGATTGATGCAATGGTTCCAATTGGTCGCGGTCAGCGCGAGCTCATCATTGGCGACCGCCAGACTGGTAAGACCGCAGTTGCTGTGGATGCCATCATTAACCAAAAAGGCAAAGGCGTCTATTGCGTCTATGTTGCGATTGGTCAAAAAGCATCTACCATTGCCAACGTAGTGCGCAAGCTAACAGAACTCGGTGCAATGGAATACACAGTAGTAGTTGCTGCTAGCGCATCGGAATCCGCCGCAATGCAATACCTCTCTGCATATGCTGGTTGCACCATGGGTGAATATTTCCGCGATCGTGGTGAAGATGCCTTGATTGTGTATGACGACTTAACTAAGCAAGCCGTTGCCTATCGTCAAATTTCCTTGTTACTCCGCCGCCCACCAGGCCGCGAAGCATATCCCGGCGACGTGTTTTATCTCCACTCCCGTTTATTAGAGCGCGCTGCTCGTGTGAACGCCGATTACGTTGAGAAGTTCACCAATGGCGCTGTAAAAGGCAAGACCGGCTCACTAACAGCCCTACCCATTATTGAAACCCAAGCGGGTGACGTATCTGCCTTCGTCCCAACCAACGTAATTTCGATTACCGACGGTCAGATCTTCTTAGAGACCGATCTCTTTAATGCGGGCGTACGCCCAGCGATTAACGCTGGTATTTCAGTCTCCCGCGTGGGCGGTGCTGCACAAACCAAAGTAATCAAAAAACTGTCTGGCGGTATTCGTACCGACTTGGCGCAGTACCGTGAGTTAGCTGCGTTTGCACAGTTTGCATCTGACCTTGATGATGCAACTCGTAAACAGCTCGAGCGCGGCAAGCGCGTTACCGAGTTGTGTAAACAGGCGCAGTACAAGCCCTTGCAGGTCTGGGAAATGGCGGCTTCACTTTATGCAATGAATAACGGCTACTTTGACGATCTCGAAGTAAAGCATGTATTGGCATTTGAAAAAGGCTTACAAGATCACCTCAAATCAAAATATGCAGACTTAGTTGGACGCATTGAAGAAACGAAAGACTTGAGCAAAGAAGATGAAGCTGCTTTACGTGCTGCAATTGAGGACTACAAGCGCTCGGCTTCCTTCTAAGAGGGAGCGCATACATCATGGCAAGTACAAAAGAGATACGGTCTAAGATCAAGAGCGTGCAAAACACGCGCAAGATCACGAAGGCAATGGAAATGGTCGCTGCATCAAAGATGCGGCGTGCCCAAGAGCGTATGCGTAATGCGCGCCCCTATTCTGAAAAAATCAGGGAAATCGCTGCTAATTTAGCGCAAGCAAATCCCGAGTATCGCCCTACTTACATGGTGGTCCGCGAGGTTAAAAATATAGGGACAATTTTGGTGAGCACGGACAAGGGTCTCTGCGGCGGTCTCAATACCAATATATTGCGCTTAATTACAAACCAAGTTCGTGAAATGCAAGAAAAGAAAATTGGCATTGAATTTACAGCCATTGGCTCTAAAGGCTTGCAATTTTTAAATCGCTCAAAAGCCAAGTTGCTCTCAGAAACGATTCAATTGGGCGACACGCCCCACATGGATACCTTGATCGGCGCCATTACTGCACAGCTCAAAGCTTTTGAGCGCGGCGAAGTGGATGAAGTTTATCTTGCTTACACACGCTTTGTGAACGCGATGAAACAAGAGCCCGTATTAGAAAAGATCTTGCCGCTTGCGCCCAATGCGGTTACCGCTAGCGAAGGTAATGCAGCATCATGGGACTATATTTATGAGCCCGACGCCGAGTCGATTTTGAATGGCCTGTTAAAGCGCTATGTTGAGGCTTTAATTTATCAGGCGGTTGCAGAAAACATGGCCTCAGAGCAATCTGCACGGATGGTTTCAATGAAAGCGGCGTCCGACAATGCAAAGAATGTTATTGGCGAGTTGCAATTGGAATACAACAAAACCCGTCAGGCCGCGATTACAAAAGAGCTTTCAGAGATTGTTGGTGGAGCGGCAGCGGTTTAAGCTGGCTGCATTTAGAAGTACGACAGAATTTAGGAATAAATCGGAGAGATGCGATGAGTAACGGAAATATCGTTCAGTGTATTGGTCCTGTGGTGGACATTCAGTTCCCGCGTGACAGCATGCCAAATATTTATGATGCCTTGACGTTGGTCGAGAGCGGCGAAAAATCATTTGTTGAAAAAGGCTTGACCTTTGAGGTTCAGCAACAAATTGGGGATGGCGTAGTGCGCGCAATTGCCATGGGCGCAAGCGATGGCCTGCGTCGTGGCATGGAAGTGGCGTCAACAGGAAAAGCCATTTCTGTTCCAGTTGGCCCAGCGACACTCGGCCGCATTATGGATGTATTGGGGCGCCCGATTGATGATGCTGGTCCGATTGCAACGCAAGAGCGCCGCGCAATTCATCAGCCAGCACCAAAGTTTGACGAATTATCACCATCGATTGATTTATTAGAAACCGGTATTAAGGTTATTGACTTAGTTTGCCCATTTGCCAAAGGCGGAAAAGTTGGTTTGTTCGGTGGCGCCGGCGTAGGCAAAACCGTGAACATGATGGAGCTGATTAATAACATCGCAAAACAGCACTCCGGTTTATCGGTGTTTGCTGGTGTAGGTGAGCGCACCCGCGAAGGAAATGACTTTTATCACGAGATGAAAGAGTCCAATGTTATCGATAAGGTAGCGATGGTATTTGGTCAGATGAATGAGCCACCAGGCAACCGCTTGCGTGTTGCGCTGACAGGCTTGACCATGGCCGAGGCCTTCCGTGACGAAGGCCGCGACATTCTCTTCTTCGTGGACAACATTTATCGCTACACTCTGGCAGGCACAGAAGTATCGGCTTTGCTTGGCCGTATGCCTTCTGCGGTGGGCTATCAGCCAACCTTGGCTGAAGAAATGGGTAAATTGCAAGAGCGAATTACATCGACCAAGACAGGTTCTGTCACATCGATTCAAGCCGTTTACGTTCCTGCCGATGACTTAACTGACCCATCCCCAGCAACGACCTTCTTGCATTTGGACTCTACCGTTGTGTTGTCACGTGACATTGCTGCTTTGGGTATTTACCCTGCGGTTGATCCGCTCGACTCGACTAGCCGCCAGCTTGACCCACAAGTAGTAGGTCAAGAGCACTATGAAGTGGCCCGAGGCGTACAAATGACATTGCAGCGCTATAAAGAGTTGCGTGACATCATTGCGATTTTGGGCATGGACGAACTGTCTCCAGACGATAAGTTAGCTGTAGCCCGTGCCCGTAAGATTCAGCGTTTCTTATCCCAGCCCTTCCACGTGGCCGAGGTATTTACTGGATCGCCAGGAAAATACGTGCCTCTGAAAGAGACCATTCGCGGCTTTAAGATGATTGTGAGTGGCGAGTTGGATCATTTGCCAGAGCAGGCGTTCTATATGGTGGGCTCAATTGATGAGGCCATTGAGAAAGCCAAGAAGCTTTAATCGAACACCAAGGAAACCATGTCTACCATTCGCGTCGATGTTGTTAGTGCGGAGCAATCCATCTTTAGTGGAGAGGCAAAGTTTGTTGCCCTTCCTGGAGAAAATGGCGAGCTCGGCATTTTGCGTGGGCACACCCCGCTAATCACGCGCATTCGCCCTGGTTCAGTGCGCATTGAAAAAGCCGATGGCGACGAAGAATTTGTTTTCGTAGCAGGCGGCTACTTAGAAGTGCAGCCTGATCACGTCACAGTGCTTGCCGATACCGCAATTCGTGGCCATGATTTAGATGAAGCAAAAGCCCTTGAGGCAAAAAAGCGTGCCGAAGAGGCCATGCAAAATCGCGGCAGCGATTTCGATTTAGCCTTAGCGCAATCTGAATTTGCCATGGCTGCTGCACAGTTAGCAGCGATTGCCCGGTTTCGGCGCAAAAGATAAGTCTTCAGCACATGCTGCTAAACGATCGGTTTATCAAAGCCTGTCTCGGACAGTCGGTTGATCGTACGCCACTTTGGCTAATGCGCCAGGCTGGCCGCTATCTACCCGAATACAATGCGACGCGCGCAAAAGCGGGAAGTTTTTTAAGCCTTGCTAAAACGCCCGCGTACGCAACTGAAGTTACCCTTCAGCCTTTGGATCGCTATCCACTCGATGCGGCCATTTTGTTTTCCGATATTTTGACGATCCCCGATGCGATGGGGCTTGGATTGCAATTTACGGCTGGCGAAGGGCCAAGTTTCCAGCACCCACTGCGCACAGAGGCGGACGTAAAAAAGTTACGCGTTGCCGACATGAGTGAGTTGACCTATGTTTTTGATGCGGTATCTGAAATTCGTAAAGCATTAATTCAGGATGGTAAGCAACGCGTGCCCTTGATTGGCTTTTCAGGAAGCCCTTGGACTTTGGCGTGCTACATGATTGATGGCTCGAGCGCAGATGAGTTCCGTCATGCAAAGACCATGATGTTTGATCGCCCCGATCTATTGGAGCGCATTCTCGAAATTAATATTCAGTCAGTTGCCGCATACCTCACAGAGCAAGTCAAAGCGGGTGCGCAGGCGCTGATGATCTTTGATACCTGGGGTGGCATGTTGCCAGATGGCTGGTACCAGCAGGTATCGTTAGCCGCGATGAAAAAAGTAATCGCCCTGCTTCCTAGAGAGCACGAAGGCCAGCGGATTCCGGTCATTATTTTCACCAAAGGCGGCGGGCTGTGGATTGAAGACATGGCCCAGGTTGGCGCAGACGCTATCGGCCTTGACTGGACTATTTCTCTGAGCCGTGCTCGCAAAGCGCTCTTGGCGGCGGGCAAGCCTCTGGCTATCCAAGGAAATCTAGACCCCTTAATTCTGTTTTCCAGCCCCGAGAAGATTGCTCAAGAGGCAGGCAAATTGCTTACTGATTTAGCCAGCGCACCGGCATTAAAGCCAGGACTGCACCCCCTGGACGGACACATTTTTAATCTGGGCCATGGGATTTCCCAATTCACCCCACCCGAAAGCGTCACTGCGCTAGCCCAGGCAGTTATTCAGCGGTCGCAAAAGCTGCGTCAGTAATCGGAACTGGCTACGTAAAGAAGCGTTTACTTACGTGCGCGCCTTAGGTTATGCACAGTCGCCAGAGCACAGGTTAATTCAGCGGGATTGGGGTTAATTTTCAATCAATTTGTCCATACAAAGATATAAGCCTTTGATTTTATTGGGTTTTAGATAAGCTAGCTAAAAAGAGCATTCTTGGTGCATTTCAAGGTGAAAATAGCAAAAAGCGCCAAAGACAAATGATATCCACAGACTTATCCACAGAAGAGCAGCAGACCCATACCAATACGGTATTACCGCATTGCTACGTCCAGGTGGTGCTCGATAAGCCGCTGGTTCAAGGCTTTGATTACATCTGGGATAGCGCCGCATTGGGCGATGCGCCCGAGGCAGGCCAATTGGTGGAGGTGCCTTTTGGCAGAACAAATACAGTGGGAATGGTAATAAAAGTAAGTAATCACTCAGATTATGAGCATTCTAAATTAAGGAAGGTTAATCAACGGGCGCCCCTGCCTCCGCTGGATAGCAAGACCTTAAATATGCTCAACTTTGCTAGCCAGTATTACTTCAGTACTTTAGGAGAGATTGCCTTGCCGTCGATACCGGCATATTGGAAAAAACCAAAGAAATGGCAGGGGATTGAACAAAAATCAGTCAATACAGATAATAGACCGGCAAAAAAAAACAGCAAGAAGCAAACAGCAACTCAATCAGAGCAAATAGAGCCCTTGCCAATTTCAGGGATTCAAAAGGACCAGCTCAATCCAGAGCAAGCCACCGCACTTAAGCAATTAATTGGAGAACCTGGCGCAGCTCAAACCTATCGCACCATCGTATTGCAGGGAAAGACAGGCTCTGGAAAAACCGCCGTTTACCTGAACTGGATTAAAGAGATGTTGCAAAGCGACAATGCACAAGCCTTGATATTGGTTCCAGAGATTAATCTCACGCCTCAACTTGAAAAACGCGTAGCGGAGTTTTTCCCAGAAAAACGCATTGCAGTCATGCATAGTGGATTGACTGAAAAGCGCCGTGGCACTGCGTGGCAAGAAACAATTCTAGGCAAGGCCCAAATTATTTTAGGCACCCGCTTAGCTGCGCTCGCAGCGATACCGAATTTGAAGGCAATCGTGGTGGATGAAGAGCATGATGCATCCTATAAGCAGCAGGAAGGAACGCGCTATTCCGCAAGAGACTTGTGTGTTTGGCGAGCCCATCAGTTATCCATACCGATCGTCTTAGCGTCCGCAACGCCATCACTGGAGACATGGCTTGCTGCAGAAGACGGGCGCTATGAACGCCTTCGGCTAGATACGCGTGCATTGAGTACCACCATGCCAAAAGTAAAACTTGTGCGCCTGCCAAAGGCAGGCGCACATACTGCGCAGGGTGAGCCAGATTTAATTTCAGCCGAGGTACGAGATGCCATGACGCGCACCATGCTGAAGAAAAAGCAAAGCCTTGTGTTGATCAATCGACGCGGTTATGCACCGATACTGAGTTGTGCAGCATGCGGTTGGTTATCTGGCTGCAGCAAATGCTCCTCATACATGGTGATCCATAAGTCCAGAATCCTCGGTAAAAAAGCAGTGCTGAACTGCCACCACTGTGGATTAATAAAAGAGGTTCCGCCATTTTGCCCAGAATGCGGCAACGCAGAACTCAGCACCATTGGGCAGGGTACCCAAAAGATGGAGGACTACATACAGTCCCAATGGTCGAATGCAAAAGTACTTCGCATCGATGCAGACAGCAGTAAAAAAAGCTTACACGCTGAAAGCTTGTTTGAACAAATACACGATGGCACTGCCGACATCATTGTTGGTACCCAGATGATTGCCAAGGGCCATGATTATCAAAACATCGGCCTAGTTGCTGTGATCGATGCCGACAGTAGGCTATTCTCGCAGGACTATCGGGCGGCTGAACGTTTGTTTGCACAGCTGGTGCAGGTGGCTGGGCGCGCCGGGCGCGCCGGCCAAGACCAGCAAGATGCAGGCGAAATTTATATTGAAACACGCTATCCCGATCTACCTGTTTTTCGACATGTATTAGGACATGATGTCGATGGATTTTTGGGGCATATCGCGACTGAACGCAAAGACGCCTTGTTGCCGCCTTATAGTTATCAGGCACTAATACACGCGGAAGCAAAAAACATTAGTACCGCAATTCAGTTTCTAGCGGACATCAAAAAAACAGTTCACAATGAGCAAAATTTTCCAAGCGGAGTTCGGATGTATGATCCCGTTCCAAAAACCATTGTGCGTGTCAGCGGTATGGAAAGAGCACAGCTTGTAATTGAAAGCGACAACCGTAAAAATCTGCAACACGCATTAACTCAGCTTGATCAGGCGCTGCGCGGATTATCGCAGGGACGAATCAGCGTTGGCAGCAGAGTGCGCTGGTTAATTGAGCGCGACCCACTCTTAATTTAAAGTGGATTCGTAGTGCGCAAGGGGATGAAGGCGCGCAAGTTCTTGCGTTTGTGTTTCGGCACTCATAGTTTGAATTTTAAAAAGCCAGGTTCCGTAGGGGTCCTGATTAATCGTTTCAGGAGAATCAATAGCAGCCGAGTTGACTGCAACCACGGTACCGGATGCAGGGGCATGAATATCGCTGGCTGCTTTCACTGACTCGATTACCGCGCACGCCTGTCCTTGTTGGACGACAGCGCCAATACTCGGTGTCTCCAGAAAAACAATATCACCCAATGCGATTTGGGCGTGATCGCTAATCCCAACCCAAACTAGGCCGTCGGATTGAAGGTCTGCCCACTCATGGGTGTCGGCAAAAAGGTAATTGGGTTTTGCGTTATTCATGTATTGGCTTGCCTGAATTACAAGAAGTGCGGGCTGTGTTGTATGGGGTTGAATCGAGAGAGGTTGTTTTAGATTACGGCTTAGCGTAATACCAAACGAAGACGGGGGGGCGAAAGCTTAGGTTTTAGCTGAGCCGGTGCGGTGAGTGCGGTTATACAAACAGCTTGCGCAAATCCAACGCTGCTTTCGATTGCTCGTTGGGATCCAGGTTCCGCCTTCGAGGCGCTTTTCTCGACTGCAAGATGAGCAAAACTTTAAGCTCTGGGATGTATCTTGCGTTGATTCAGGTGCGGTGGTAGTCATGGGTAAGCTGGTCAACTAATCTACTAAAGCTCTATTTTAACCTGTTTGCCCTACGGGAGCAGGGGTTAACATCACGCGCACTGAATCCGCTGTTTTATTGCCATCAAAGTCCAGCCAAGCCTTGTTCTCAAAGTCGTATAGCTTGCACTTGCGGGCGGTATCGAAATACCACTTCCAAGAGAATTTTTGAATGAAAATACGCTCTGGCAGTAATGTTTCGAGGGTATTTTGAGCTTCTTGGAGGCGATATAAGGGGACACTCATATCGACGTGGTGGGCAGTGTGCTCCATGATGTGGTGCATTAAGGCGCCCCAGTAAAAGCCAAACGTCAGGTGTACCGTAGTCGACACAAAGGGTTGCGCGCGCAGCCATTCCGACTTTTTGTCATACCAGGAGACCGAAGGGTGGGTATGGTGTACGTAGACAACAAAACCGATCATGCCGTTCCAAAACAAGAATGGCAGCACAAATCCAGTTAATAGGCCGATCCAAACCGACTGGCCGGTTGTGAGGGCTCCAGCAATTAGGCAAGCAATCCAGACGATCGCAAAGCCGGTGACGAGAAGGTTGTCTTTAAGGAAAATGGGGCGATCGCCCGGCTTATTCTGCGCATTGGGGAAGTATTCGCGTCTCCACCAAATCTCGATCAAATAATAGAAAACCGGCCCCCAGCCACTGCGGTAAAGGCGCTCAAGGCTTTTGCGCCATGCTGGCAGGGCATCAAACTCGGATTTAGAGAGCGGTGCCCACACAAAATCAAAGCCTTTTAAGTTCGTTTGTCCGTGGTGCACGACATTGTGGCCAACGTCCCACAAGCTATATGGCGTAAGAGAGGGTAAAAAGGCAATGCGGCCTAATACTTTATTGAGCTCGCGGTTTGGTGTAAAGCTCTGGTGGCAGGCGTCGTGCCCCAAGATGAAGATGCGGCCAGTAACAAAGCCGGCGATTACACCAAATACGATCTTGAGAATGATGCTTTCAACAAATATGGTGGCTGCAATCGCCCCAATCCAGAGGGCTGCGTCGATAAACAAGAGCAACAATGCCCGGCCTGTTTGGCCTTCTGCCATCGGAATCAGCCAGCTCCGAATGATTTTGCGGTGTGGCAAAGGCTCCGTTGGCGCTAATGGCGCAACAATCGACGGATCAGTGAGCGTTGAGTTTAGGTGTGTAGACACAGTATTTAGCAGTAATTAGCAGTAGTTAGACCTATGAATAATAGAGGTTTTCACATTATTCTGCATGGGCTGGACCAAACCCCCCAGTTCAGCTGGTGCGCCCGGCAGGAATCGAACCTGCGACCCTTGGCTTCGGAGGCCAATACTCTATCCACTGAGCTACGGGCGCCAAGAATGTGGAAACTAGCCCCTATTGTAAGTGGCTGCATCAAAATCCACTCGCTATAATCGCAACAGTCTATTTTTTAACCCCAAACCAATAAGTCCACTCCAACATGAGCAACGACCACGGCAGTCTGATTAAGTCACCCAAACAACTCATCATCATGGTGTTTGTTAGCTTTTTTGTACCGTTAATAGTGATTTTGTTATTGATGGTTTATGTTGATAACGGCAAGCGAACCGGCGGCGATGCCGAAGAGGCCTCCAAATCAGCCAGCCAGATCATTAAGCCCGTGGCTCAGCTTGATTTTCGCGATGCAAACGCCCCCCGGGAAATGAAGTCAGGCGCGGCAGTCTATAAAGCGGCGTGTGCCTCTTGCCACGCCAATGGCGCCGCTGGCGCCCCTCGTTTTAACAACGCTGGGGATTGGTCCGGCAGACTCGGCAAAGGCTACGATGCCCTTTTAACTTCGGTGATCAAAGGTAAGGGCGCAATGCCAGCTCGCGGTGGCGCAAATCCTGCTGATGTTAGCGACCATGAGCTAGGCCTCTCTGTGGTTTATTTAACCGCCTCCGCAGGCGGCAAATTTCCAGAGCCTAAAGCACCTGCTGCTCCAGCTGAGGCTGCCAAGTAAGCAGATATAAATAAAAGACCGGCGTCATTGCCGGCTTTTTTATTTGCCCTCCAGCGCCAGCTGATAGGCCTCTTTTTTCGATATTCCAGTAATGGTGGAGATGACGTTCGCCAGCTCTTTGCTGCCCAAGAAGGGCTTTAGTGCCGCTACCCAACGGAGTATTTCTGTGTGATTGGCTGGCGTGCTGGTATTTTGCTCAGAAGCCGAAACCATCACAATGAATTCGCCTTTTAGACTTTCGGTCGTACTTAACCAGTTCGAGAGCTGACTGGGCCTGAGGTGCACAACTTGCTCGAATTTTTTAGTCAGCTCGCGCCCCACCATCACCATTCGACTTTCGTCAAGGCAAGTCGCCAGTTTCAGTAAGGTATTTGTAATTTGATGCGGGGACTCAAAAAAGACCGTTGCCTTGTTGCAATGGGCAATCTGCCTTAGCCACTCTTCTTGATCACGCAATTTATGAGGCCAAAAGCCGAGAAACTGAAACTGCCCGTCCGAGGGGAGCAGAGCTGAACCCCCTACTGATGCGGCGCAAGAAACTGCGCTCGCCCCCGGTATTGGCACAACCCGAAAACCAGCCAGCCTAACCGCTGCGGCCAGGCGGGCTCCTGGGTCGGATACACCTGGCGTGCCCGCGTCCGAGATGTAGGCCCAGCGCTCGCCCTGCTGAAGGCTCCCAATTAGGACGTCCGATGCAGAGGCTTCATTATGGGCATGCAGCGCTAAGCGCTTTTTATGAATGCCAAAGTGATTCAGCAGGGGCGCACTATGGCGCGTATCCTCGCAAGCAATTCCATCAACAGCATTCAGTACATGAAGTGCACGCAAGGTTATGTCGCCTAAGTTACCAATCGGGGTTGCGACCATATACAAACTAGAAGCCGGTAAGTCTTGTTGATTCAGAAAATCAGTCGACCACGTATTGGGTATGCGAGTTGTAACCATGGGATTGATTATGCAGAAAAAAGCCAGCATGCAGAAGGAATTCTTGGCGCATAACAGGCAACCATAAAGCCAATAAGAGAAGCTTTGTTTGGCGCATAATATTGCTATGGATATAAAAACACTGAATCGGCTAAGCGAGCGAGCGTCCGCACATTTTGTAGAGAGCATTGCTGTAAAGCAAGAGGCCCTACAGTTGTTACCAGAGCATGTTGCCCAAGGCGTTGTAGCCATGGCTAATTGCCTGCAGTCGGGTGGAAAAATATTGGCTTGTGGTAACGGCGGCTCTGCAGCAGATGCACAGCATTTTGCAGCAGAATTGGTGGGCCGTTTTGAGCGAGAGCGAAGGGAGTTGGCGGCGATAGCGCTCACGACAGATACGTCGATTCTGACAGCAATCGCCAATGACTATCACTACGATGAGATCTTTAGCAAGCAGGTGCGCGGTCTTGGCAAAAAAGACGACATCTTACTGGCGATCTCGACATCAGGAAATTCAAAAAATGTGGTTGCAGCGATTGAAGCTGCCAAGAAAATTGGCATGAATGTCATTGCACTTACTGGGAATGGTGGCGGAAAAATAGCAGGACTTTTAGGAGGGCACGACGTACATTTATGCGCTCCCTCTACTCGTACCGCACGCATTCAAGAAACGCACTTGGTTTTACTGCACAGCCTGTGCGATGGTATTGATCATCTACTGTTAGATTAATAAGGAAATCACATGACGATTATGCTGAAGTGGTCTCTTGGGTTTATGGCAGCAGCGCTGCTTAGTGGATGCGGAATTTTAGCGGTTGGCGCGGTAACCGGAACCACTACGATTCTTGCCGATCGCAGATCGCCCGGAGTGCAGGCAATTGATGTCGGTATTCAGTTA
Organism: Polynucleobacter sp.; assembly: GCA_044379065.1. Classification (GTDB taxonomy): domain Bacteria; phylum Pseudomonadota; class Gammaproteobacteria; order Burkholderiales; family Burkholderiaceae; genus Polynucleobacter. Next base: position 20,810 of record JBIPON010000009.1, read on the forward strand.
GAGGCAGGCAATCATCTCGTCAAGCGCTATGGCGATAATGCACACATTACAGTTACCTCATTTAATCAAAAAGTCGTACTGACAGGCGAAGCAAAAGACGCCGACATCAAGGGCGGAGCAGCCGCCTATGTGCAGAGCTTAAAAAATGTCCGCTCGGTATTTAATGAAATTGTTATTGGGCCGAACAGTTCATTTACTGCGCGCGCGAACGATACGTATCTTGCGTCGCGCATCAAAACACAAATGATCTTTACGAGTGATCTGCCATCCAACTCCATGAATATTGTGGTCGAGGCAAGCAATGTTTATTTGATGGGCATCCTCACCAAAGAAGAGGCCGAGCGTGCAAAAAAAGTGGCCAGTAATACGAGCGGCGTCAAACAAGTGTTCGTATTTTTTGACATCATTTCCGATGCGGAAAGGCTGCGTCTTGAGCAAGAAGGCAAGGCAGATAGATCACAACCCAATACCAACGTAAACAATTAAGTCGAATGCAGTTTATAAAGCCAATGCCCATGCATGCATGGGCATTTTTTATGGATGAGTTTGCATTCCATAAAACCAACGCCAAATTTGCTTAGATTGTTTTAGGTTCGCCTTGAGTGCGTAGTCGAGG
>JBIPON010000083.1:0-7482 GCA_044379065.1 Polynucleobacter sp.
AAAGAAATGCACAGTTGCATTCCTCATGCCATTATCAATTGCACCGCTGGCAGCAAAGGCGAGCATTACTACAGGCGTCAGCGAAGGGGTGGTCAATCAATTCCAAGATAGGGCTTTAGATAGCAGAGACTTAAAAGAGGTCACTGTATCTGCCACGCGATCTGAACGAAAAACTGACAATGTGCCGCGAATCGTTACCGTCACCACGGCCGAGGAAATTCAGGAGTTGGGGGCTCGAAATGTTGGCGACGTCTTTAAAGACTCGCCGGACATTACCGTGCCTCAGCAAACGGGGCGATTTAGTCTAGCTATCGGCTCACAGGGTCGGGGCGGTCAAGAAAGTATCAATATTCGGGGTCTGCAGGGTAATAACGTGCTGCTGCTGTTGGATGGCATCCGCGTGCCCAATCAATTTTCATTCGGCAGTCTATCTTCAGGCCGAGGAAATTTTTTGGATGTCGACGGCTTTCGAAAAGTAGAAGTCGTCCGTGGACCATCTTCAACGCAATATGGCAGCGATGGCCTTGCTGGCATTGTTCAGTTTCAAACCTTTAACCCAAGCGACTTTATTCAAAAGGGTGAGGATAAAGGAGGATTTGCTCGGATTGGTTACTCCAGTGTGGATAACTCATCAAATACAACATTTGCTTATGCTGGTAAGACGCAGGATATACAGGGCATGGTACTTGGCAATATTCAATCTGGCCATCAGCTTGAAAATCAAGGATCCAACTACTCCATAGGGATTAATCGTAGCGCGCCAAATCCAGCTGATTATCGCAATTGGTATGTACTGTCAAAGGCGCTGCTACGCATTAACTCTGCAAGCAACGTAGGCATTACCTATGAATCACAAAACCTTGGGCAAAATGTCAATAATCTATCCGATCTATCGCGGGCTGTAGCCACATCAACCGCATCTGATACGACAACCCGAGATCGGATATCCGGCGAATATCACTATCGGGATTCTGCAAATGAGGTGATTCAGGCGGCGAAGGTCATGCTTTACCTTCAAGATGCATCCGTTACTCAAAAATCATATCAAGAATCGGCAGTAGGAGGCGGCAGGCCCTATCCTTGGCGATCAAGAACGAATACCTACAGTCAAAATACCAAGGGAATCAACACTAGCTTTGAAAGCAACACCACAGCCATCCTTAATCAACGCCTCACTTATGGCTTGGATTGGAGCTCTGCCGACATATCGAGTCAAATTAATGCAGCGGGAAATGGCACATCAATTACACCTGCCCCATCATCAAAATATGACTTAGGCGGTGCATTCTTTCAGAGTGAGATGGAGATTGGTGATCTGACGCTGATACCGGCGATTCGCTATGACAGTTATTCCATCCAGCCGCAAACCGGCTTAACTACTTCCAATAGTGGCTCTGCGGTTTCTCCTGCACTTGGGGCGGTATGGAATTGGGCAAGCGCATTTAGGCCATTTATCAATTGGGGCAGGGCATTTGGAGCGCCTACGCCAGATCAGGCCTTGGCAGCCCATGCGAATTCAGGTCCTGGTTCGAACTACCGTGTCATTGCCAATCCCAATTTAAAGCCCCAAATCGGTAATGGTTTCGAGCTGGGATCGCGCGGCAGGGTAGGCTCTTGGCGATATCAGGTATCGGCATATGCCAATCGTTACGATGATTTTATTACTCAAGTGACAACGCAGGGATCCTTGCTAAGCCCCATTCATCCTGCCATTTTGCAATATCAAAACTTGAATAGCGTATCGATCCGAGGTTGGGACGTCAGGACCGATTGGGCGTTTGCAGAGCGCTGGCAGGCGAATGCGGCTATGGCATATAGCAATGGCCAGCAGACGCAAGATGGTGTAACTGCACCCTTAAATACGATTCAGCCGCTACGCGCAGTCTTGGGGATGCGCTATGACGCAATCCAATGGGGCGCATTCGCAAATCTGATTTGGAATCAAGGCAAGGCGGCAAGCAATGTCAACTTCAATTCGAATACGGGCGGGACGGCCAATCAGTTTTTGAATCCAGCATCGACCATCCTCAATCTAACGGCCTATTGGAAGCCCATCAAACAAGTAACCTTGAATTTCAATCTAAATAACGCATTCAATAGTACCTACTGGAACTGGGCAGGGGTGCAGGGCTCAGTTACTACAGTGAGTTCGCCAATGTATAACGCTGCAGCTGCTCAGCAAGCCGCTACTGCAGCTCCACGCAATGCGCAAATTTCACTGCGCTACGATTTTTAAGGAGAAAGCATGATTCAGTCCATCCAATCTATCCATCAATCATTTCAAGCCCTTCGTGCAGATGAAAAGATGCGCCATCGTGATATCGCAAAGCGTCTAGAGATGTCCGAGGGCGAGTTGATTGCCACTTTTCTGGATATCGATCGAATGCCTTTGACAGTCGGTGAAATGCAAGCAGTGCGACTACTTACAAAATGGGCTGACATCATGGCATCAATCGAGTCATTGGGAGAGGTTATGGCGCTGACCCGCAATGCCTCCTGTGTGCATGAGAAAGTTGGTATGTATAAAAACGCCTCGCAAGATGGGCCCGTAGGGCTTTTGGTCGGCGAAATAGACTTGCGCATTTTCTATCACGCCTGGGCGCATGGATTTGCAGTTCTCGAAATGACCAAGAGTGGTCTGCAGCGGAGCTTGCAATTCTTTGATAAAGCGGGTGTTGCCATTCATAAAATTCACATGAAGCCGCAAAGTTGTATTGCAAAATACGATGCGTTGCTACAGCAATTTAAGAGCCATGATCAGACGCCAGGAATACAAGTAACTGAGCCGGATATACCTGCTGCCGAATTGCCTGATCAGGAGATTGATGTGACGGCGTGGCGTCAGGCTTGGCGTGCGATGCGGGATACCCACGACTTTTTTGTTCTACTCAGGCAGTTTAAGGTGACAAGGACGCAAGGTTTGCGCCTTGCTGAGCCTGCCTTTGTTCAGGCGCTGCCGGTGACTTGCGTAAAAGACCTATTAGAGATTGCTGCGAGTACCGCTACTCCACTAATGGTGTTTGTAGGCAATCATGGCATGCTGCAGATTCATAGTGGGCCGATTCACAAGGTGATGTTGACCGGATCCTGGATTAATGTCATGGATCCTCGCTTCAATCTCCATTTGCAAATGGATTCCGTGACCCAGGCTTGGCTTGTACGTAAACCAACCGACGATGGCATCGTGACCTCGGTGGAGTTGTTTAACGATGACGGCGAGGCAATTGCCATGTTCTTTGGAGAGCGAAAACCGGGTAAGCCTGAGTTAGGTACCTGGCGCGCTTTAGCGGACGACTTGCTTGCACGTTCAACGGCGGTAGAGGCCTGAAATGAATCATTGTCGCCGGAGCATCTTACTTAAATCCGCATCAGTAGTAGGATGGATAGGGCTTAGTTTAGAGGCCTTTGCACACGAAGGTTCTACTGCATCTCCCAGCACGATGCGCCTAATTAGCATAGGGGGTGCATTAACCGAGATAGTGTATTCATTGCATGCGCATACTGAACTGGTTGGGGTAGACACGACCTCCATTTACCCTACCGTAGCCACCAGCTTACCCAATGTTGGTTATGCCCGCAGTCTTTCTTCCGAAGGTATCTTGGCTCTGCGCCCCACTCAACTGATTGCCACAGAAGATGCGGGGCCGCCAATCGTTTTAAGGCAAATTGTCGATGCAGGGGTTCCCTTATCCATCTTGCCATCGGGTCATCAATTTATCGATGTCATTAATCGGGTGCGCACTATCGGCAGGCTGGTACATAAAACGGATGCTGCTGAAGCGCTTGCAAGTCGATTGCTTTTAGACTGGAACAATACTCAAAAGCGCGTTGCAAATTCGAAACTCAACAGCACACGCGTTTTATTTATTCTGTCGCAAAATCCAAGTCAGCTGATGGTGGGTGGTGAAAAAACCAGTGCAGCTGCAATGATTGCGTATGCGGGCGCACGCAATGCTATTTTGGGATTCAGTGGATTTAAGCCGCTCACTCCGGAAGCAGTCATTGCTGCCAACCCTGATGTGATCTTAGTGACGGATCAGGGTATGAAAGCCGTTGGCGGGATTAGCGGGGTGCTGCGCTTTCCGGGGATTAATCAAACGCGAGCCGGCAGAGAACGGAAAGTGGTTTCCCTTGAGGTGATGTACCTATTGGGGTTTGGGCCTCGTATACCGTTGGCGGTTGCTGAGCTCAATCTGCTTTTGCAGCAGGCCATGGCCTAAATCATAGTCTGCACAGGATGGTTTTTATTTCCGCTGCGTTAAGAGCCAATACATTTTTTACTAGCGCATTTATTGGTGTGGTCTTAATAACGCTGATACTGTTCGCCTCGCAGTGGGGCGCAGTCCCGATTAGTCTGGATGATTGGACCTTGCTGATCAATCAGGATGGTGATATCCAGTCGGGTAGCAGTTACGTTTTATGGCAGTTGCGCTTACCTCGCGTAGTGTTTGCTCTTTTGATTGGCGCTGCCCTGGGGCTCTCGGGCGCCTTGACGCAGGGGTTATTTCGGAATTCGCTGGCTGATCCTGGGCTACTGGGTGTATCTGCCGGAGCAGCCTGTGCCGTTGCTTTAGGAATTGTTATCTTTAACGACTTAAGTATTCCACTCGTACCGCAGTGGCGATTTTGGACGATACCCGCATTGGCATTTTCAGGGGCGATCCTGGTGTGTTTTGCTTTGGATCGTATTGCGCGCTGGATTACGCTCGGCTCCATTGCAGGCCTGCTTTTAACCGGCATCGCTTTAAATGCGCTTGCCGCTGCCATTATTGGTTTATGTACTTATTTAGCGACGGATGAGCAGTTACGCAATTTGACGTTCTGGACTATGGGCTCGCTTTCTGGCTCGAATTGGCTTTTGGTGATGGCGATCACCATACTCTTTACATTCGCTTGGTGGCGTTTGCATTCATTGATTTCCGTAATGAATGTCTTTGCCCTTGGCGAATCGGTCGCAGCCCATATCGGTATTGAAATTAGTCGCATTCGTATGGAAATCATTTTTTGGGTGGCTTTGCTCTCCGGCTTTGCGGTTGCTTGGTGTGGAATGATTGGCTTTATTGGTTTAATTGCGCCCAACTTTGCCCGTGCTTGGCTTGGAGGTGATCAGAGGGTGGTAGTCCCGGCCTCAATGCTGCTCGGCGGTATTTTGTTGTTGCTAGCTGATACATGCGCACGCACAATCGCAATCCCAGCAGAAGTTCCTGTGGGAATTTTTACCGCTCTTTTAGGGGCACCGTTTTTTATCCTACTGTTGCGCTCATCGCGCCGTCAATTGGCCTAATGAGTAGGTTATGCTACCTTCAGACTTTGCAGATCACGCTTGGTGAAAATACATTCGGTCCATTTTCATTCGGCATTGCTCCAGGTGAGCGAATAGCCATATTGGGGCCCAGTGGAGCCGGAAAAACGACATTACTTAAACTGATATCTGGCGAACTGCGACCCCACTCTGGGTCGTATGCATTCAAAGGCGCAGCAATAGAAACGTGGTCTTTACGATCGCTGAGTAGAGCCCGGGCAGTTCTGCCTCAATCGAGTGAGGTTGCATTTGGCTTAACGGCTCACTTGGTCATTGGTTTGGGAAGGATCGCAATTGAGGGTGATTTAAAGCGCGATGCCATTATTCGGCATGCGGCGCGCCTCAGCTCCTGCGAGCATCTACTCCATCGGAGTTTTGACACTCTCTCCGGTGGTGAAAAGGCACGCATTCATCTTGCCAGAGTATTTGCGCAGTTATGGGATGAGAGCAATAGCCTGATCTTGGTGGATGAACCTTTGGCTTCCTTGGATCCTGGCTTGCAAATCGAGCTACTCGAAAGTATGAAGCGGTATGCTGATGAGCGTAATCACGCCATTGTTGCGATCTTGCATGACATCAATCAGGCAATGCATCACTTTGACCGAATGATCTTAGTAAAAGACGGAAACCTGGTTGGCGATCACCCCTCGGGGATAGGTGTAATTTCAGATCTGGCTGATTTGTACCAGATTCAGCTGGATGTAATTGAGCGTGATAGCTCGCCTCCGTTGGTTTTTCCGAGGGCAAGTCGAGGGCCAAATACCCTATAAAATACCGATAAATATAAGCCCAGCAAAACGAGGGCTTTCCTGATAGCGTATTACTTATCGAGCTGGCTTGTGCCTCGCCTTAAGGAGTTATGAATATGAAACGGATCTTTTTATTTTTACTGACCAACATCGCCATCATGTTGGTGATTTCGATCGTCATCAGTGTATTTGGGCTTGGTCAAATCCTGGATCAGAATGGTGTGCACATTGACTTGATGTCATTACTGATGCTTTCTGCGGTAGTAGGTATGACGGGCTCATTTATTTCCCTTGCCATGTCTAAATCGATGGCCAAGCACTCCGTGGGCGCCTATGTCATACAAGAGCCACAGAATGACCAGGAGCGTTGGTTGCTCACCACGGTTCAGCGTCAAGCTACTGCGGCAGGTATCGGGATGCCGGAAGTCGCTATTTATGACGCGCCTGATATCAATGCGTTTGCCACTGGAATGTTTCGAAATGACTCTCTCGTTGCGGTGAGCACCGGGCTGCTCTACGGCATGACCCGCGACGAGGCGGAAGCTGTCTTGGCGCACGAAGTCAGTCACGTTGCGAACGGCGATATGGTTACCTTGGCGTTGATTCAGGGCGTTGTAAATACCTTTGTGTTTTTCTTGTCGCGGGTGATTGGCCACATTATTGACCGCACTGTCTTTAAGACAGAACGGGGCCATGGGCCAGCGTATTGGGTAACGACAATCATTGCGCAACTTGTCCTCGGTATTTTGGCGAGTGCGATTGTGATGTGGTTTAGTCGCCAACGCGAGTACCGTGCCGATGCAGGTGCTGCCTACTTGGAAGGGAAGCACAAGATGATTGCTGCTTTAGAGCGCCTGCAAAAATCAGCCAATCAACCCCATTTGCCAGAGCAGTTAGAGGCCTTTGGTATTTCGGGCGGCATGGCCGATGGCTTGAAGCGTTTGTTTATGAGTCATCCTCCACTCGATGAGCGCATTGCAGCCTTACGCAACAGTTAATTACTGTTGCTGCACTAAAGCAAAACGCCACCGATAAGGGTGGCGTTTTGTTTATTACGTCTTACTTAGTGGTGGAGTCGGCGGGAATCGAACCCGCGTCCGCAAATCCTCTACAACAAGCTCTACATACTTAGTCATATCATTTAATTTAGCCGGCTAGTCACGGATTGACACGTTCCACGCTGGCGATTCACTGAATTTTCGAGCCGTTCCTCGTGACACGAAACAGCCTTATCTCTTGTAAATGACCCTGATGTAGCTTTCGCTACCTGACCCAAGAGAGAATCAGTTCAGGGGCAACCGCAATTAAGCGGCTAGTGCGTAACGTTCGTCGTTAGCAGTTATTACATTCCCATTGATTTACGAGATAACGGGTCCTCGGTATGCCCTTGATGCTTTGTAATCCACGTCGAAACCATGTCGACCCCAATTG
>JBIPON010000010.1:0-21385 GCA_044379065.1 Polynucleobacter sp.
GTTGACTATCAGCAATGTCGAACTCACTGCTGAGCGTAGTCAAAACGGGTTGATTTCGATTGCTGGTATTGCACTCGATCCAAACGAAAGTGGTCATGCGGGCAGTGATTGGCTCATGGCACAAAACGGCATTCAACTTAGTAATGCAGTTATTCACTGGCGAGATCACGAGAAGAAAAAATTAAATACCGATGTTCGAATTGAGTCCCTCGCAATTTCCAGCGGTCTGCGCGATCACCTGATTGACTTGGTAGCTTATCTACCCAGCAATCCAAGCCCATTGCGCTTGAGCGCAGACTTTAAGCACGGGTTTGGTGGCGAGTCTGGCAATTGGCGCAACTGGAGTGGGCAATTTACCTGGGACTTTAAAGGGCTCAACCTCAATCGCTTAGCGCTCGACTTTAAGCTACCTCTGCCCATGCTCGAGGGCATTCTGGAGTCGCGTGGTTTTGTAAGCCTCAATAAAGGCAGGCTGAATGGCGGTGATGCCCTGCTCTTTGCAGATGACTTACGCGTTCAATTTAAACAGGAGCGCGATCTGCTGGAATTTGGCCGACTCGAGGCAGAAATCCAAGAAAGCTCCAAAGGAAAGGTGATTTCCGTAACGAGTAAAAAATTAGCGTGGCGGGATTTTGGGAGCTCTAAAAGTTCCCCTCTGAAACAATTGAGCCCGATGTCGTTTTATTGGACTCCGACCAAAGCCGGCGAAGAAATCCGGGAGTTTGGCTTTGCATCGCCACGCATTAGCGTTGATGACGCCACCTTGTTTGCGCTCAATCTGCCGCTGCCCAATAAATTGCACCACATCATCGCCGGCTCAAAGGCAAGTGGGCTGCTCGAGAACGTCGACATCCAGTGGTCTGAAAAAACCTCTGCTCTGCCGCTACCTAAAACTTGGTTACCCAATGCCAATTTGGCCCTGTCGATTAAGGCAGACTTAAGCAACTTTCGCTTCCTAGGACCTCGTAACGTTTTGCCGAGCGTGACCAACTTAACGGGCCGACTGGAGACCAATGAAAAACAAGGTAGCTTGATATTAAACTCCCCCAATCTCGAGCTCGATATCAGCGGCTTTTTAGTAGATCCAAAACTCAAGCTCGAGACTGCAAAAGGTCGGATTGGTTGGCAAAAGGTCAAAGGGCAATGGCAAATCAGCGGAAAGGATGTTGCATTTAGCAACCCGGATGTCAGCGCATCCCTAACTGCCAACTACCTCTTTGGCGACCCTAAGCAAACGGACTCGCTCACCCTGAATATGCAATTTGAGCGCGCCTCCTTGACGCAAGTTCATCGCTATCTTCCAGTCGAAATGGATCGCGATGCGCGCGCCTATCTAAGTAAGGCTTTTGCTGGCGGCGAAATTCAACAAGGCAGCCTATTCATTAAAGGCGATCCAAATCAAGTTCCCTACTCCGCGAAATACCCAGGGGAATTCACGCTTAATCTGCCGATCAAAAACACCACCTTCAGTCCAGTACCGATCCCTCCCGTTGGTCAAGGTAGCTGGCCGGCATTTACTAAAATCAGCGGCACAGTGACGATGAAGGAGGCGGCACTGAAAGTGCAGGTCGATAAGGCAAACTACCAAAATGTTCTTTTGCAATCGATTCAAGCCACGATCAATGATGTCACGGCCAACAATTCAGAGATTAGAGTAAAGGGCTCTGCAAGCGGTGATTTGAATGAGTTGCTGGACTACATCAAACCCACTCCCATTTTGCAGAAGCGGCCCTCGGTTGCACAATTGCTGAGTGTCAGCGGCCCTGCAGATTTAAGCGTCGATTTAGCAATTCCACTATCGGGACCAAAAGATCCTGATCTCGATATTCGCTTAACTTTATTGGGCAATCAAATACAGTGGTCCGACTTTCCACCACTTATTAATGCCAAAGGCAGCTTGCGCATTCAAGATGACTTTCCGATGCCAGAAACAATCCGTGCTGAAGTTTTGGGTGGTAACCTCCAGGTGACTAGCCAGTCATCAAGCGGATCGGAAAAAGTGCTGACGATCGCTGGCGGCATCAATACGAATGCACTCAAAAAACATCTAGCAGACAAAGGCGATTCGACCTTTGCTGCTGTCTTAAACGCAATGACGGGCAAGATTAATTATGACGGCCAAGTCCGTATAAATAAATCCAATATAGATAGTAATGTCCGCTTTAATCTCAATGCATTTGGCTTAAATGCCCCAGAGCCCTTAAACAAGGTTATTAATACACCCCTCACCGCTCGCCTGAATTTGAAAAGCAACCCAGATCAAAAAAGTGGAGGCAGCATGCTGAGTTGGTCCGGCCAAATTGGTGAGCGTATTTTTATGCAAGGCAGCTCTGCTACTGGGAGTCCATTACGGCAAGCCTATGGCATTGGTCAGCCAGCCACCTTGCCTCAAAATGGCATTGCTTTTGGGATCAATAGCAATGAGCTTGATCTCGATGCCTGGTTTGCGTTTCTAAAACCAACTGCAGCAATCGATACGGCAAGAAAAAAAGAGGGCGAGTCTAGTCCATCAAAATATGTCGATGTTAATGTGCCAATAGAAATCACTGCGCAAGTAAAAAAACTGACGCTACTCAATCGCCACTGGTCTGACCTGCAGTTAAGTGCTAATCAAAAAGATTCGCAACTGCAGTTGCAAATTAAATCGCAGCAGGTGGCCGGGCAAATTCAGTGGCAAGGTAAGAAAAAAATGGATATTGCGGGGCAACTCAGCGGCAAGCTAAGCGCCCTACGCATTCCCGAAACCATCGGGTCTACCGTCGCTACCAATCCGGCAACCAAGCAACAAGAGCTGGTTCGAGTATCCGTAAGGGAGTTGCCCAACATCAATGTTGCCGTCGATGACTTTCAGTACGGTGACAAGCCCCTTGGCAAGGTGAGTCTAAAAGCAACGCGCTCGCCCACCGCATTGATTATCAACAATCTGCAAGTGAGCAATCCGCAAGACAACACTGTCATTAGTGGGGTTTGGCGCGGCAGCGATGGCATCCAAAAAGAGCGGACTGAGATTGATGTCAAGATGGCTATTGCGGATCTAGGACCGATTGCAGCCCGTTGGGGCAATCCCAAATCCATTGAAGGCGGCGAAGGCAATATTACCGGAAAATTAGCTTGGAATGGCTCGGTATTTGAGCCTCAACTTGCAACGCTTAATGGCAAGATCAATGTTGCGCTCGAAAAAGGTCGTCTATTAAAGGTAGATACCACTGCCGCTAAATTGTTTAGTGTACTTAGCCTACAAAGCCTCTTGCGCTTTGCTACTCTCGATTTACAAGGCAGTCTTGGAACGGTGGTGTCGCAAGGCACTGCCTTCAAAACCATTACGGGTGATTTTGCAGTTAATAACGGCATTGCCAAAACCGATAACTTTTTAATGCAACTCGATCAAGCCCGCGTTGCCATGGTGGGATCTATTGACGCCCCCAAAGAAAATCAGGATTTACGCATTACGGTTTTTCCCAGCATTGACGCAACCTCGGGCGCCTTAGCGGTATTTGCGATTAATCCGATTGCTGGACTTGGCGCTTTAATTGGTCAATATCTCGTAACCAATCGAATCAATAAGGTAATGCAGTCCGACTATTTAGTGCAAGGCTCCTGGACAGATCCAGAAATCATCCCCCTTAACCAGCAGGGGCAGCCCTTAGATCCCAAGGTGCTCGATGGTATTCGTGCGAAGGGCCTACTTAAAGAACAGGCTAAACCAAGCACGCCAACTCCAGTTGCCCCTGCGCCGACTAGCGGCCAAAGCGCAATTGAGTCTTTCTCTGGTTCTGGCGTAATCGCCACCCCCAATTAAAGTTAAGCAGTACGATTGACGTATTCCTACTTATAACTGATTCCGCCTATGTCAGAACTGCGCGTTTGCTCGATTCAGATGGTGTCTACCTCCCTGCTTGTAGATAATCTCGATCGCGCAGCGCATTGGGTTGCAGAGGCCGCTGCAACTGGCGCCAAGCTTGTTCTGTTGCCAGAATACTTTTGCTTGATGGGTCTAGCTGACACTGACAAGGTTAAGGCGAGAGAAAAATTGGGTCACGGCCCGATCCAAGAGCGCTTATCCAGCCTTGCGAAACAACATGGTATTTATTTAGTTGCCGGCACCATTCCCTTAGAGTGTAGCGACCCAAACAAGGTACTCAACACAACCTTGGTATTTAATCCAGATGGTATGCAAATTGCCCGCTACGACAAAATCCATTTGTTCGGATTTAAAACGAACGAAGAGCGCTACCAAGAATCAGAAACGATTGCGCCGGGCGATCAACCCGGGAGTGTGTCGATTTCGATTGCGGGAGTGGAGTGGCGCTTTGGTTTGAGTATCTGTTATGACTTGCGCTTTCCCGAACTCTATCGAGCGATTGGATTGGTGGACTGCCACCTGATTCCGGCCGCCTTTACCTACACTACTGGCAAAGACCATTGGGATGTCTTATTGCGCGCCAGAGCAATTGAAAACCAATGCTACGTCTTGGCTTCAGCACAAGGAGGTTTTCATCAGAATCAGCGCCGCACCTGGGGTAATACGATGCTGATTGACCCATGGGGCCAGGTTGTTGATCTCCTGGACCAAGGCGAGGGATTAGTACACGGCGTTCTCAGCAAAGAACAGTTAAACGCGGTACGCTCTAAATTGCCAGCATTACACCACCGCACAATGTGATTTTTTGAAAGACACTGCATTTATGAATGACATTCACATGCCGACCGATTGGTCTAAACCAAAACAACAAGACGACTTACTGCAAATAGCCAAGTCAATACTGCTTGAACCCAGTGGCCTCACCGAATCGGATTTGCATGATACGTTTGGGGTGATGTACGCCCATCGCTTGGATGATGCCGATGTGTATTTTCAGCACACGCGCAATGAAAGCTGGAGCCTAGAAGAGGGCATCGTTAAGTCGGGGAGTTTTAGCATTGACCAGGGTGTTGGCGTGCGCGCAATTTATGGTGATAAAACCGCGTTTGCGTATTCGGATGAAATCAATCTACCCGCCCTACTCAAGTCAGCTAAAGCAACTCGCGTAATCGGCCCATCGGGTGGCAAGCAAGCCCTTGCCAGAACCACATCGACACCAGTCGCCAATACTTTGTACTCCGGCTTAAATCCGTTGGACTCTTTAAGTCCAACGGACAAGATCGCATTGCTGGAGGCAATTGAGCGACGCGCCAAGGCACGGGATCCTCGCGTTATTCAGGTAATGGCCAGCTTAGCTGGGGAGTTTGACGTGGTGCTGGTGATGCGAGCCAATGGCTTGCTTGCGGCCGACATCAGGCCACTCGTCCGCGTCTCCGTTCATGTGATTGCCGAACAAAATGGGCGTCGCGAATCCGGCTCCGCGGGTGGTGGTGCTCGGCATGATTACGGCTATTTCACGCCCGACCTAGTGAATCATTGGGTTGATGAGGCCGTGGATAGCGCGCTCCTCAATTTAGAGTCACGTCCTGCTCCTGCCGGACCGATGACCGTTGTCATGGGTCCGGGATGGCCAGGCGTATTGCTCCATGAAGCCATCGGTCATGGCCTGGAGGGTGACTTTAATCGCAAGGGATCCTCTGCTTTTGCCGGCCGTATCGGCCAACGGGTGGCTGCCAAGGGAGTGACGGTGGTTGATGATGGCACCCTGAGTGGGCGACGTGGCTCCCTGAATATCGACGATGAAGGCACACCAACCCAGTGCACCACCTTAATTGAGGATGGCATTCTGAAAGGCTATATTCAAGATACCTTGAATGCCCGGCTCATGAAAATGCCGCAGACCGGCAATGGTCGGCGCGAGAGTTTTGCTTCCTTACCCATGCCACGTATGACTAATACCTACATGCTGGCCGGCAAAGAAGATCCCCAAGAAATCGTCGCCAGCATCAAACGTGGCCTGTATGCGGTCAACTTTGGCGGCGGGCAAGTGGACATTACCAGCGGGAAATTTGTCTTTTCTGCATCGGAAGCCTACTGGGTCGAAAACGGCAAAATTCAATATCCCGTCAAAGGCGCCACCATTATTGGCAACGGCCCAGAGTCCTTAAAACAGGTCTCAATGATTGGCAATGACCTCAAACTGGACAGCGGGGTTGGGGTTTGCGGCAAAGAGGGTCAGAGTGTGCCGGTAGGCGTAGGCCAGCCAACCCTCCGGATCGATGGCATGACGGTAGGGGGCACGGCCTAATCAGCTTAAAATACGGACATGAGCAATCGAACCAACATCACCCCCGAAAACTGGTATGCCAGCGTGGATAAAACCTCGGATACCGACGACCAACGTATTCACAATATTACGGTACTGCCACCGCCAGAGCACCTGATTCGTTTTTTTCCCATTGCTGGAACAGCGATTGAAAAATTAATCAGCCAAACGCGCAGCAAAATTCGTAATCTGATTCATGGCAAAGATGACCGACTTTTAGTCATCATTGGCCCTTGTTCCATCCACGATCCGAGAGCAGCGCTCGAGTATTGCCAGCGCCTTTTGGTCGAGCGCCAGCGCTTTGCGGGTGAGCTGGAAATCGTCATGCGGGTCTATTTTGAAAAACCCCGCACTACCGTTGGCTGGAAGGGTTTGATTAATGACCCGTATCTCGATGAGAGTTTCCGCATCGAAGAAGGTCTACGAATTGCGCGTCAGGTGCTAATGGAAATCAACCGCATGGGTATGCCTGCCGGTAGCGAATTCTTAGATGTGATTTCCCCGCAATACATTGCTGATTTAATCTCTTGGGGAGCCATTGGCGCCCGTACCACTGAGAGCCAAGTACACCGCGAACTCGCCTCCGGCTTGTCGGCTCCGATTGGGTTTAAAAATGGCACGGATGGCAACGTCCGCATTGCCACCGATGCAATTCAGGCAGCGCGTAGGGCGCATCACTTTTTATCGGTGCACAAAAATGGTCAAGTTGCCATTGTTGAAACCAACGGCAATAAAGACTGCCATGTTATTTTGCGCGGCGGCAAAGAACCAAACTACGAAGCAAAATTTGTCACCGCAGCATGTCAGGAGCTTGAGGCCGCTAAATTACCAGCCAGCCTCATGGTGGACTTATCGCATGCCAACTCCAGCAAACAACACGAGCGCCAAATCACGGTGGCTGATGACATCGCAAAACAAATTGAGTCTGGCTCACGCCACATCTTTGGCGTGATGATTGAAAGTCACCTCAACGGTGGCGCCCAAAAATTCACCCCAGGTAAAGATGATGCAAGCGCGCTGGAATACGGCAAGAGCATTACTGATGCGTGCATTAATTGGGACGACTCAGTCAAGGTCCTAGAGCGCCTAGCGCAAGCCGTTAAGAAGCGTCGGCGCGGTTAAACCACAATGGTCACTCTGGATCAATCGGATTTATTCTGATTCTTCCAGAGAATGTCCTTGCCGCCTGCAGCGCGATTTAAGACCCGCGCCAAAACAAACAGCAAATCCGATAAGCGATTCACGTACTGACGCGGTGAGTCGTGCAAAGTATCGTGCCATCCGAGTTTGACGATCGAGCGTTCAGCACGACGACAAACTGTTCTACACACATGGGCTTGCGCAGCCGCACGTGTCCCGCCTGGCAGAATGAATTCAGTTAACGGGGGCAGCGTATCGTTGTAGTGCTTGAGCCACGCATCCAACTGCGCCACTTGCTCTTCCTTGAGTAAGGTGTAATTGGGAATGCACAACTCCCCACCCAAATCAAACAAATCATGCTGCACCCGCAAAAAGAGTGCCTGCATCTCGCTGGCAATGGTCTCTGGGATGGCCTCGGTCATCAAAACGCCGATTTCGGAGTTGAGCTCGTCTACGTCGCCCATCGCACAAATACGCAAATGGTCCTTTTCAACTCGGCTGCCATCGCCCAAACCGGTCATACCGGCATCACCGGTTCGCGTTGCAATTTTTGAAAGTCGATTTCCCATCAACTGATTATAGGTAAATGGCTAAAATGGAGCGATGAATACTGTCGCCCCTCCACCCGATCTCTTAGAAATACAGGCTCTGCAGGCTAAATTAGTCTCGGCACTCAAGCCCATCTTGGCTGAAGACGGCCTTTTGTGGGAGCCCGAGGACACAATCCCCTATGAATGTGATGGTTTAGCGGCCTATCGGCGCATGCCTTTAGCGGTTGCCCTGCCTGAAAACGAAGCGCAAGTGTCGCGCATTTTGCGGGTCTGCCATGCCATGAATGTGCCTGTAGTACCCCGCGGCGCTGGCACTGGCCTATCGGGCGGTGCCATGCCGATCGCCCAAGGCCTGGTTCTCTCGCTTGCCAAGCTCAAAAAGATTGTAGACATCAATCCATTTACCCGTACTGCGGTTGTGCAGCCGGGTGTACGCAATTTGGCAATTTCTGAGGCAGTTGCCCATTTGGGCTTGTACTACGCACCCGATCCATCATCGCAAATTGCTTGCTCGATTGGCGGCAACGTCAACGAAAACTCGGGCGGCGTTCACTGCCTAAAGTACGGATTAACGCTGCACAATGTATTGCGCGTCCGTGGCGTTTTAATGAGCGGCGAGATTGTCGAATTTGGCAGCCTAGCGCCTGATTCACCCGGGCTCGATTTGCTTGCCATCGTGATGGGTAGCGAAGGCATGTTGGCGGCCGTTACAGAAGTAACTGTCAAGCTCGTACCAAAACCCAAATTAGCCCAAGTCATTATGGCCAGTTTTGATGACATCGAAAAAGGGGGTAATGCGGTTGCAGCCATTATTGCTGCTGGCATTATTCCGGCCGGCCTTGAGATGATGGATAAGGCAACCACGCGTGCGGTCGAAGAGTTTGTGCATGCTGGCTACGACTTAGACGCCGCCGCCATTTTGCTGTGCGAGTCCGATGGCACGCCAGAAGAAGTGGCAGAAGAAATTGGGCGCATGACTGCGGTGTTAGAAAAAGCGGGTGCCAGCGGCATTCGTATCTCCAAAAATGAAAGTGAGCGCCTGACCTTTTGGAGCGGTCGTAAAAATGCCTTTCCAGCAGCAGGTCGCATTGCAGCCGACTACTACTGCATGGATGGGACAATTCCTCGGCGTCACATTGCTACGCTCCTGCGCCGCATCCAGGAAATGGAAAAGAAGTATCGGCTGGGCTGCTTAAATGTATTTCATGCAGGTGATGGCAATATGCATCCGCTGATCTTGTTTAATGGCGCTGACATGGATGAGTGGCACCGTGCAGAAGAGTTTGGCACCGACATATTAGAGGCGTGCGTTGAACTCGGCGGAACTATTACCGGCGAGCACGGTGTTGGTATCGAAAAGATCAATTCGATGTGCGTGCAGTTTGGTGAGCATGAGCGGGAATTGTTCTGGGGCGTGAAACGCGCTTTTGATCCAGCCCAATTGTTGAACCCCGATAAAGCCATTCCAAGCCTTAGCCGCTGTGCCGAGTACGGTCGCATGCGCATCAGCGGTGGCAAGTTACCGCACCCTGAGTTGGAGCGTTTTTAATGAGTGACGTGCAGATTCAGCAGTTCCGAGATCAAATTCAAGCTGCAGCCGCATCCAAGACAGTGCTATCGATTCAAGGGGGTGGCTCTAAGGCTTGGTACGGCAACCCCAATGCCCACGCCCCTTTATTGACTACTGGGTTTCATGGGATCGTAGACTACCAGCCCGAAGAGCTCGTTATTACAGCGCGTGCCGGAACGCCATTAGCCACCATTGAGGCGGCACTCGCCGAAAAAAATCAGATGCTGGCATTTGAGCCTCCGCACTTTAGAGCGCAAGCAACATTTGGTGGCGCGATTGGTGCTGGTCTTGCTGGCCCAGGACGCATTAGTGCCGGCAATTTGCGCGACTACGTTTTAGGTACGCGCCTGATGGATGGACAAGGGCACGATTTATCGTTTGGCGGTAAGGTCATGAAAAACGTGGCCGGCTATGACGTCTCGCGTTTGTTGCCAGGCTCTTTAGGTACCTTCGCCCTCATACTCGAGGCCTCCGTCAAGGTTTTACCCAAACCAGCCAGTACCGCATCCTTGCGCTGCTTTATTTCTGAGGCGCGCGCGCTAAAGGTTCTGAATGAGTGGGCAGGCCAGCCCCTGCCCTTGTCGGCGAGTAGCTGGATCGGCTCGGGCGACGCTAATGCCGATGGCGAGCTCACCATTCGCCTGGCAGGTGCAGTTGCCGCAGTCCAGTCTGCTAGCATCCTCATGAAATCCACTCTTGGTGCTACTGAGCTCGACCCTGCAGTTGCTGCTGCATTTTGGCGCGATCTACGCGAACACAAATTGGATTGTTTTCATGAGTTGGGCGCCGATGATGTCCTGTATCGCCTAGCCCTGCCTGCAGCCTGTCCGCCCATCGATTTTTCTCAATTTGCATCAGGTAGTAAGCAGCAGCGCGTTCTCGAATGGCATGGCCAACAACGCTGGTGGCATGGCCCAGCCGATGCAAGTACCCAAGCGAAAGTGAAAGCAAAGGCGATTGAGCACGGCGGTCACGCCAGCTGCTTTCGTGTCGGCAGCAATGGTGTAGCGCAGCGCTTCACCTTGCTCAGCGATCAAGCCCATAGTGCAGCACTGACTGCTGTCCAAGCCCAATTGCGTAAGGCATTTGATCCATCCGGGGTTTTTGCAACCGGCCGCCTTCCTTAACCCATTCATTGATATGCAAACCCAATTAGCCCCCCAGTTTATTAACACCCACGATGGCAATGAAGCTGCGCGCATTCTTGGCAAGTGCGTGCATTGCGGTTTTTGCACTGCTACTTGCCCAACCTACCAAATATTGGGTGATGAGTTAGATGGTCCACGCGGACGAATCTACCTAATCAAGCAAATCGCAGAGGGTCAGGCGGTTACTGAAAAAACCCGTCTGCATCTGGATCGCTGCTTAACGTGCCGTAATTGCGAAACCACCTGCCCCAGCGGCGTTCAATACGGTCAGTTGATTGATATTGGACGCAAATGGGCCGAACAAAGTACGGCCCCACGCAAATCCAGTGAACGCCTCACGCGCTGGCTTTTAAAGGAAGGTTTAACGAGCCCCACGCTCTTTAACTCTGCCATGGCTCTAGGCAGATTGGTGCGCCCACTATTGCCAAGCGAACTCAAACGCAAGGTACCCATCAACGGCGTCTATACCAATCAAATCAAGGCCAACAACACCGTAGCCGTAGCGCCTGTAAAGCAGGCGGCGCGCGCTACGATGCTTGTCTTGGAGGGCTGCGTACAGCCCGGCATGCTACCCAATATCAATCACGCGACCCAGCGGGTTTTAGCGCGCCTTGGCATTGACCTGATTAGCGCGCCTAAAGCGGGCTGTTGCGGCGCGCTCCGCTATCACCTCAATGACCAGGATGGTGGACTGGAAGCGGCGCGGCGCAATATTGATGCATGGTGGCCTTACGTTGATAGCAGTAATCCAGTGAGCGCGATTGTAATGACTGCATCGGGCTGCGGTGTCATGGTGAAAGACTATGGTCATTTACTTGCGCAGGATCCGCACTATGCGGCTAAAGCCAAGCGCATCTCTGAGCTGACCAAAGACTTAGCGGAAATTTTGCCGAGCTATACAGAAGACCTGGTTGCGCTACTGGGTAGCAATCCAAAATCAGGTGTGGTCTACCATCCACCATGCACCTTGCAGCATGGTCAGAAAATTCGGGGCAAAGTAGAAGGCTTATTGGAAAGCATTGGTGTACCCGCTCGCCTGTGCGCTGACAGTCATTTGTGCTGCGGCTCTGCTGGCACCTACTCGGTTTTACAGCCGGCACTTTCGGGTCAATTGCGTCAGCAAAAATTAGATCATTTGCAGCGAGCCTATGAAGATAGTAATGCTACCGCCATTGTTTCTGCCAACATTGGTTGCATCACGCATTTGCAACAAGAAAAAATGCCGGTCCTGCATTGGGTTGAGATTGTGGATCAACTCCTCGCAGATGCTGCGCAAATTACAGAGTCCGAGGTCGCATGAGGGGAATCGCCGTCAATTTAATCCAGGTCAGAGACCGCATTGAATTAGCTGCCCTCGCCGCTAAACGCGAACCTGAAGAAATTCAATTGATGGCAGTCAGCAAGCTCTTTCCTGCGAGCGCAGTCGAAGAGGCAATGCATGCAGGTCAGACCTGTTTTGGCGAAAACTACGTTCAAGAAGGCGTTGAGAAAATACAGAAACTCGCCAAATTACGTCCTTGGCTTGAATGGCATTTTATTGGGCCACTGCAAAGCAATAAAACCAAGGAAGTAGCCCACAATTTTGACTGGGTTGAAAGCATTGATCGCTTAAAAATTGCAGAGCGTTTGTCGGCCCAGCGCCTAGAGCTAGCCGAGAGTCTGCCCCTGCAAGTCTGTGTACAAGTCAATGTCAGCAATGAAGAAAGTAAAAGTGGCGTTCTTATTGAGGAGGCAGTAGCGCTATGCGATGCGGTTGCACAACTGCCGGGGCTGACCTTACGTGGACTGATGGCGATTCCCGCTCCCAGCACTGACCCCGTAGAGCAGCGCGCCGCATGCGCCAAAATGAAAGCGCTGTTTGTGCAAATTCAGCAATCTCGCCTGGATGATCGAGGTTACGCCTATTTTGATACCCTATCGATGGGCATGTCGGATGACCTCGAGGCAGCGATTGCCGAGGGCAGCACCCTGGTTCGAATCGGCACCGCCATCTTTGGTCAGCGTCCTATCGCCAAGGCCTAGTACTATTCTGTTTATGACTGATTCCATTCGCTCTCCTTTAGCCCATACACACATCACCTTTATTGGCGGCGGTAATATGGGTCGAGCCCTGATTGGGGGCTTACTGGCCAGTGGTCTACAAGCCAAACAAATGACCGTAGTAGAACCTTTTACCGCTACTGCCGAAAAGCTCAAGTCTGATTTTTCACTAGCCATCGTGCATTCGATCGATCAATTGCAATTCGATCCCACGCTTGAGCAGCTTGTTGTTATGGCTGTGAAGCCACAAGATTTTAAGCAAGTAGCCCTTGCCCTAGCCCCCCATTTAAAAACTGTCTCTGCAGAACGCTTACTCATCATCAGCATTGCAGCCGGTATTCGGCTCTGCAGTATGACAAGCTGGTTGGGTCATTCACACTGTGTGCGCGCAATGCCAAATACCCCTGCCCTCATCGGTATGGGTATTACGGGTTTATCTGCAGACGCTAGCGTTAATGCGCAAGCCTGCTCTAAGGCAACCGCACTCTGCAATGCAGTGGGGCAAAGCGTCTGGGTAAGCGATGAGAATTTGATTGATGCCGTCACCGCACTATCGGGCAGCGGCCCCGCCTATGTATTTGCATTTTTAGAGGCACTGCAAAGCGGCGGAGAAAAGTTAGGTCTCGATCCAGCAAACGCAAGAGCCCTCGCTTACGCCACCCTGCAAGGTGCTGCGCAGCTTGCTATTAATTCAGACGAGTCCGCAGGCAGCTTGCGTGAAAAAGTGACTTCAAAGGGAGGCACAACTGCCGCCGCTTTAGCTGTTCTCAAGGAAGGGGATTGGCAAGGTATTTTAGAGGCGGCCCTGGCTGCTGCAGCCAAGCGCGGCAAAGCCATGGGCGATGAATTAGCCCAATAATCCCAGCACGATCCCCAGAAATAAAAAAGCGCCCAGCCAATTGTTTTGGCGAAATGCCTTAAAACAAGCGTCCCTTTGCCGGGTACGCACCAGCGAGACATGGTAAATCGCGCAGATGAGCGCCCCAACCCAGCCAAACCAGAACAAGTCATTCAGTCGAACTAAGTAAGCAACCCACAAGAGGCTAAATAGCAGCAAGGCGTAACAGACGGCAATTGCAATCACATCAAAACGTCCAAAGGTAATGGCAGAGGTACGCAAACCTAAGCGCAGATCATCGTCACGATCCACCATGGCATAGGCCGTGTCATAGGCAATCGTCCAAAAAAGATTACCCCCAAATAAAATCCACGCCTCAAGCGGTACCTGATTTTGGCTTGCGGCATAGGCCATCGGAATTCCAAATCCAAAGGCCACGCCCAGTACGGCTTGCGGCATCGCAAAGAAGCGCTTGGTGAATGGATACACAACTGCGATAAGAATCGCAAAAACCGATAACTGTTTTGTGAGTAAATTGAGTGGCCAAATGAGTACAAACGACAATAGAGCAAGGGTGGCAGCAATCAAGACCGCTTCTTTGCCACTGATTTGACCACTCGTGATGGGGCGATTTTTTGTGCGCTCAACATGGCGATCAAAATCCCGATCAGCATAGTCATTAATGGCACAACCAGTGCTGCGCATCAAAAAAGTACCGAGCGTAAAAATAATCAACAAATCCAGGGGTGGCATGCCTTGATTCGAGAGCCATAAAGCCCAATAGGTAGGCCACAGCAATAGCAGCGTACCAATCGGCTTATCGAGCCGAATTAAGCGGGCGTAAGCATAGAGCCGCTGCAAAATCAGACCAACCTCACTCCAGGTAAATCACAGCGCCGGATAATCTTGGCGAGCTCAACCATCGCTGCTGCACGCGGATAACTTTTGCGCCAGACCAAACTCACGCGCCGGGTTGGCATAGGCTCTTCAAACGGGATGTAACGAATTAACCCTTCACGGGTTTTGGGGTCCGGTATCGAGGTACGCGGCAAAACGGTAATGCCAATGCCACCTGCAACCATTTGCCGAATCGTTTCCAGTGAGGAGCCCTCAAAGCTGCGTTGCTCACCAATCGTTGGGCCGGGGCCAAAACGATTGAGTTCTGGGCACACACCAATCACATGATCTCGAAAGCAATGTCCCGCGCCCAAGAGCAAGGTGTTTTGTTCCTTTAATTCGTCGTGGCCAATCAATTGGCGCTCAGTCCAAGGATGGTCTTTTGGAACGGCTACATAAAATGGCTCGTCATATAACTCCGCAATCTCAAGGCCTGCCAGCGGGAAGGGGTCAGCCAAAATAGCGCAGTCGAGTACGCCTTGACGCAACATCTCTAACAAACGAACCGTAAAGTTTTCTTCCAAAAATAATGGGGCATTGGGCATGGATTCACGAGCAACCCGAACAAGGCTGGGCAATAAATAAGGTGCAACCGTATAAATTGCGCCCAGACGTAAGGGGCCGGATAAAGGGTCTTGACCGTGCTTTGCCAGATGCCGCAGGGAATTGGCTTCTTCTAAAACACGCTGCGCTTGCTCCACAATCAAAATCCCCAAGGCAGTCATTGCAACCTCAGCACTCGTTCGCTCAAAAATCTGCGCGCCCAACTCCTCTTCCAGTTTTTTAATGGCAACCGACAAGGTGGGCTGTGAAACATGGCAAGCCTCGGCGGCACGCCCAAAATGGCGCTCCCGGGCAACAGCAACAATGTAGCGAAGTTCAGTTAATGTCATGACTCAATTATCAGGCTTTTAGAAAATCGGCGCGCGATCCGAGCCACCGTTCCAATTGCTGCTTGACCACAGCGGGGTGATTTGCCAAAAGGCGCTCGGCGGCCTGCTGGGCTAAATCGATCAGCCAGGCATCGCGTTGCAAGTCTACAAAACGGAGCATGGTATCCCCCGATTGCTTTGCACCCAAGAGTTCACCCGGACCGCGCAGCGACAAATCCCGCTCGGCAATCACGAAACCATCGGATACCTCACGCAGGGTTTGCAAGCGCTCCTTTGCAGCTGCTGAAAGGGGTTCCGCGTACATCAAAATACAGACCGAGTCGGCTGTGCCGCGCCCAATTCGGCCACGCAATTGATGAATTTGGGCGTAACCAAATCGCTCTGCATGTTCAATCACCATCAGCGCTGCATTGGGCACATCCACCCCAACCTCAATCACCGTGGTTGCCACCAGCAATTGAATTTGATTTGCCTTAAATGCCGCCATAACAGCAGCCTTCTCTTCTGCCTTTAATCGCCCATGCACCAGGCCTATTTTAAATTGCGGCAGGTGCTGCTCTAACTGCGCATAACTCTCCACCGCAGTTTGCAGTTGCAAGGCATCCGACTCTTCAATTAAGGGGCAAACCCAATAGGCTTGCAAGCCTTTGCTCAACCAGTCCTCTAGTCCACTGATGACTTCATCCCGCCGGCTGTGCTTCACCACCTTGGTCGTTATGGGCTTACGCCCCGGCGGCAGCTCATCCACTACAGCCACATCCAGATCTGCATAGTAGGTCATTGCTAAGGTGCGGGGGATTGGGGTTGCCGACATCATCAGTTGATGGCAGTAGAACAATTCAGAGCCGATGCGCTGCGATATCTCTAGGCGTTGACGGACCCCAAAGCGGTGTTGCTCATCAATTACCGCGAGACCCAACTTCGCAAACGAAACACTTTCCTGAATCAAGGCGTGGGTACCAATAATCAGTTGCGCAGCGCCACTCTCGATCGCTGCATGGGCGGCCTTTTTTTCTTTGGCTTTTAAACTGCCCGATAGCCAAACGATCTCCACGCCAAGCGGCCCAAACCATTCTTGCATTTTGATGTAGTGCTGCTCGGCTAGAATTTCAGTGGGGGCCATCACTGCAGAC
This sequence comes from Polynucleobacter sp., assembly GCA_044379065.1. Classification (GTDB taxonomy): domain Bacteria; phylum Pseudomonadota; class Gammaproteobacteria; order Burkholderiales; family Burkholderiaceae; genus Polynucleobacter. The sequence continues at coordinate 16,399 of JBIPON010000010.1, forward strand.
TGATAGCCGTGATCAATTGCCCTGGCTGCAGCCAGCGCCGCAACTACGGTCTTGCCGCTACCCACATCCCCCTGCAATAAGCGGTTCATCGGAAATGCGCGACTGAGGTCCGACTCAATTTGCGCCCACACCCGCTTTTGCGCGCCCGTTAATTCGAATGGCAGCGCAGCCAACAGCCCTTGCTCAATCGATTGCTGCCCTCTCGTCGATGGGTCTCCATGCAGCTTAGGCGCATTGCGCTGACGGCGCAGGGCATGGGCTTGCTTTAGCGAGAGCTGCTGCGCCAATAATTCTTCGAATTGGACTCGTCGCCATGCTGGGTGGGTTCGCTCCATTAACGCGGCGGTATCCGCATCTGCAGGTGGGTTGTGAAGATAGTGAATGGCATCGTGCAAAGGCATCCACTCGCCCTGCGGCAAAAGATCAGCAGTCACGGGTGCGGGAATCAGCTCGGCTAGAAATTGCTTGATGTCCGTCGATCGCAAGGCCTGCTGTACCGCCTTGCGAATGACCGTTTGAGTCACGCCCTCACTGGCAGGATAGACCGGGGTCAGACTAGCTGGTAGTGGTGCATCGGGTGCAACTGCTTTGACGGTGGGGTGAACCATCTCGGGGCCTGCATACCCATCGCGTACCTCACCGCGAACGCGAAGATGAGCGCCCACTGCCATTTGCTTTTGCTGGCTCGGGTAAAAATTGAGAAAGCGTAACTGCAGCAGAGCGGTGTCATCTTCAATGGTGACTACCAACTGGCGTCGTGGTCGAAACAGTACCTGGCAGCGAATGACTTTCCCTTGGGTCTGTATTGCGCTAAATGACCCTTTGATTAATGCGTCTTCGATACTGTAGAGCGCGGTCTCATCCTCGTAGCGGCTCGGAAGGTGCAATGCGAGCGCAATGGGGCTATTTAGACCCATTTTTTCGAGTGCATTTGGTGGTCGGGGTTTCGTCATGGTTAGAATTCCAACTTCGATGGTAACGCTATGCAACTCTCCGACTTCAATTACGACCTTCCGCCCGAGCTAATTGCTCAGCACCCCCTTGCCAATCGCTCTGACAGCCGCTTGTTGGAGGTGGCTGCCAACGGCTTACATGACCGTGCATTTGTCGATATCAGCCAAATTGCCAAGCCTGGTGATTTATTCATTTTCAATGATACGAAGGTAATCCCTGCAAGGCTATATGGTCAGAAAGAAACCGGGGGGCAAGTTGAACTCTTAATTGAGCGCATCACTGGTGAAAACCGAGCATGGGTGCAAATAAGGGCCTCAAAGACGCCCAAAGTTGGCAGCCGAATCCATATTCAGAATAAGCTTGGTGAACAAATCGATGTCGAGATCCTGCAGCGCATGGATCGCTTTTATGAAATTGCTTTTAAGCAAAACGTATTGGAATTACTCGATCGATTTGGTGAATTGCCCCTGCCACACTACATTGAGCACCAAGCCGATCGGGACGATGCTGAGCGCTACCAAACAGTTTTGGCAAGTAACCCCGGTGCCGTAGCAGCGCCCACGGCAGGCCTCCACTTTGATGATTTGGTTTTAGGGCGGCTAGCTAACAATGGGGTAGAACGAGCGACCATCACCTTACACGTTGGCGCAGGTACTTTCACTCCCGTTCACTCCGAAGATTTAAGTCAGCACCAAATGCATTATGAGTGGTACAGCATCCCCGCAAAAACCATCGAGGCTATTGCCCAAACCAAACACAGGGGCGGACGCGTGATTGCCGTTGGCACCACCAGCTTGCGCACACTCGAGAGCTATGCCCTGAATCAAGAGTTGACTGGGGATACCAATTTATTTATTACCCCTGGTTTTGAATTTAAGATGGTGGACGCCTTGGTAACGAACTTTCACTTACCTAAGTCCACTTTACTCATGTTAGTTAGCGCCTTTGCTGGCATGGATGCCATTCGGGAAGCCTATCAGCATGCGATTGCGGAGCGCTACCGCTTTTTCAGTTATGGTGATGCCATGTTCCTGAATCGATCCGCTTAAACTAGCCTAATGACATCACCCATTCAATTTGAGTTAATCAAGCGCGATACGCAAAGCTTGGCACGACTCGGCAGACTTGATCTGCCCCATGGCAGCGTGCAAACGCCCATCTTTATGCCGGTCGGGACCTACGGTACGGTGAAGGCCATGACCCCGCGTGATCTGGAAGAGGCCAAGGCACAAATTATTTTGGGCAACACCTTTCATTTGTGGCTACGACCTGGACTGGATGTCATCGCAAAACACGGCGGACTGCATCGCTTTATGGCGTGGGATAAACCCATCTTGACCGATTCGGGTGGCTTTCAGGTATTTAGCCTTGGAGCGCTGCGAAAAATTTCAGAGGATGGCGTGACCTTTGCCTCACCCATTAATGGCGATAAATTATTTATGTCTCCCGAAGTTTCGATGGAGATCCAAGCAGTTCTCAATAGTGACATTGCCATGCAATTCGATGAGTGCACTCCCTATGAGACCCACGGTCAGGCCACTACCGAAAAAGCAGCGCGGCAATCCCTTGAGCTATCACTGCGCTGGGGCGCCCGTTCACTCAAGCGCTTTCGCGAGCTTGAAACCGGTAATGGACTCTTTGGCATTGTGCAAGGCGGGATGTTTGAGTCCTTGCGCGAAGCTTCCTTGGCTGAAGTAAGCCTGCAGGGATTTGATGGCATTGCGATTGGCGGCCTTTCGGTAGGAGAGCCCAAACCCGAGTTTGAGCGGATTTTGGCCTTTACCGCCCCCAAGCTGCCAGAAAAAGCCCCTCACTATTTAATGGGTGTTGGTACCCCTGAAGACTTGATGCTCGGGGTTAGCAACGGTATCGACATGTTTGATTGCGTGATGCCCACCCGAAATGCCCGCAATGGCTGGCTATTTACCCGCTTTGGCGATTTGAAGCTGCGCAACAGTGGCTATAAGGATGATGATCGCCCAGTAGACCCGACTTGCACCTGCTATACCTGCCAGCGTTTTACCCGGTCTTATCTCAATCACCTGCAAAAAGCCAATGAAATTCTGGGGGCGCAGCTCAATACCATCCACAATTTGTCCTACTACATAGGGCTAATGACTGAAATCCGGGAAGCCCTAGCAAAGGACCGCTTTAGCGCCTACCGTGAGCAGTTTTATGCCGATCGGCAACGTGGCGTCGAACCAGGCCAGGATTAGGCTTCAAATCCCCCAAGCGGTTTAGAATTGCACCTTAGCCGATCTTTCTGGCTTTTTAATTAGGGTTCTTTATGGAGGCTTTGAATATGTGGATTAGTAATGCATTTGCTCAAACTGGCACTGGCTCGGATAGCGGCGGCCTAATGGGTTTCTTACCCATCCTTTTGATGTTTGTGGTGCTGTACTTCATCATGATTCGCCCACAAATGAAGCGTCAAAAAGAAACGCGCCTCATGCTCGAAGCATTAGCAGTTGGCGATGAAGTCATTACCATCGGCGGAATTCTTGGCAAAGTCAATGCAATACGAGATCAAAACGTGATCGTTGAAATTGCAGCGGGCACCGAAGTGATCATGCAAAAGGGCGCGGTCACCATGGTTTTGCCTAAAGGCACCCTCAAAGCTGCTTAATCTCATTTTTAGTATTCGCGTCATCGAGACACTATGAACCGTTACCCTCTCTGGAAGTACCTTGTAATTGGTGTTGCGCTCCTGATTGGCGCGCTCTACTCCTTACCCAATATTTTTGGAGAAGCTCCAGCGGTTCAGGTCTCGGCCGCCAAGCCAACCGTCAAGGTTGAACTGGCAACCCAAGCGCGTGTTGAAAAAATATTAGCCGATGCCTCGATTCCAAGTACAGGCATGTTTTTTGAGCGCAACGGCAATGTGGGGTCAGTAAAGATTCGCTTTGATAGCACGGACATTCAGTTGCGAGCCAAAGATTTATTGCAGCAGAAACTGAATTCCGATCCAAATGATCCCAGCTTTACTGTTGCTTTAAATTTACTCTCCAATACACCCCATTGGCTAAGTTCCATCAATGCACTGCCAATGCCGCTGGGTCTTGATCTACGCGGCGGCGTGTATTTCCTACTGCAAGTCGATATGGCAGGCGCAGTACAGAAAAAAGTACTGGCCATTGCGGGTGATATTCGCAGTCAGTTGCGCGAAAAAAATATTCGCCATCAAGGCATTGAACGTGGCAATGAATCCGTCACCATTCAGTTTGGCAGCACCGAGGAAGCAGAAAAAGCCAAGACACTGCTGACCGCCTCGCAAAACGACATGATTTGGCAACTCAGTGCGCAAGCAGGCGGCGCTCGCCTACAGGGCCAGTTCAAGCCAAGCTCGCTCAAAGAAGTGCAAGACAATGCGGTAAAGCAAAACATCACCACCCTCAATAAGCGTGTGAATGAATTGGCCGTAAAAGAGCCGGTGATTCAGCAGCAAGGCGCTGATCGCATCATCGTGCAATTGCCGGGCGTACAAGACACTGCTCGTGCCAAAGACATCATTGGCCGCACTGCCACCCTCGAATCCCGCCTTGCTGATCCGCTGGTATCCACCATTGCGGTTGGCGATCCCATCCCTCCCGGCATGGATGTCTTCCGCTTTGGCGAAGGCCGTCTGGGCGTTTTTAAGAAGTCGGTTATTTTCAGTGGCGACCGCATTACTGATGCGAGCGCTGGCTTTGATCAAAATCAACGCCCCTCGGTCAATATCTCATTGGATGCGGCCGGCGGCCGTGTAATGCAGGAAGTCACCCGTGAAAACATTGGCAAGCCCATGGGCATGATTTTGTTTGAAAAAGGGAAAGGCGAAGTACTGACGATTGCCACCATTCAAAGCGAGTTTGGTTCGAAGTTTCAGATTACGGGTCAACCTACTACTGAAAGTGCCAACGACCTTGCTCTGCTGTTGCGCTCAGGCTCACTGGCAGCACCAATGGAAATCATTGAGGAGCGCACCATTGGTCCTAGCCTGGGTGCTGAGAACATTGAGAAAGGCTTTAAATCACTTATCTTTGGCTTTATTGCA
>JBIPON010000084.1:0-7429 GCA_044379065.1 Polynucleobacter sp.
TGCCAGTGAACTTCTATCAAATTCAGACGAAGTTTCGCGATGAGCGTCGCCCGCGTTTTGGCATCATGCGTGGTCGCGAGTTCAGCATGAAAGATGCCTACTCCTTTGATCGGGATACTGCTGGCCTCAAGCATTCGTATCAGTTGATGTTTGACGCTTACACACGCATTTTTAAGCGCATGGGCTTGGTGTTCAGGGCCGTTACCGCCGACAACGGCGCGATTGGCGGCTCAGGTAGCCAAGAATTTCATGTGATTGCCGATACCGGTGAAGATGCAATTGTGTATTGCCCCAATTCTGATTACGCCGCTAACTTAGAGGCGGCCGAGTCACTCGCATTGATATCGGCCCGCGCTGCCCCAACGGTCGCTATGCAAAAAGTCGCAACGCCCGATCAAACCCGCTGCGATCAAGTCGCGCAGTTCTTGTCACTTCCGCTCGAGCAAACCGTGAAGACCCTAGTTTTCGCGGTGGATCAAGAGAAGGGCCCCGCTAAACTCTTCATGCTCTTGCTTCGCGGTGATCACGAGTTAAATGAAATCAAGCTCAGCAAAATTCCTGGCCTAGCCGAATCCCGTTTTGCAAGTGAAGCAGAGATCGCCGCCGCATGCAATGCGAGCCCAGGCTCCTTAGGCCCAGTGGGTGCGCGCACCGATGTTGTTGTCATTGCTGATCGCACCGTAGCGAATATGAGTGATTTTGTCTGCGGCGCCAATGCTACTGGATTCCATTTGACGGGTGTGAACTGGGAGCGAGACTTGCCTTTGCCGCAGGTTGCAGACATTCGCAATGCCGTGGCCGGTGATCCATCGCCGGATGGCAAAGGTCCGGTCGAAATTTGCCGTGGCATTGAGGTGGGACATGTCTTTCAATTGGGTACGCGCTACTCCGAAGCAATGCGTTGCACCTATTTGGATGAGAATGGCAAAGCCCAGCCGATGGTGATGGGCTGTTATGGGATCGGCGTGACGCGCTTACTCGGCGCAGCGATTGAACAGGGTCATGATGATCGGGGCATCGTGTGGCCGATTTCGATGGCGCCATTTGAGGTAGTCATTTGCCCCGTGGGTTACGACAAGTCGGAATCGGTGAAGGCTGAAGCTGATGCCTTGCACGATGCACTGCTCGCTGAAGGCATTGATGTGGTTCTGGATAACCGGGGCGAGCGTCCTGGTGCGATGTTTGCCGACTGGGAGTTAATCGGCGTGCCCTACCGTGTGGTGATTGGTGAGCGTGGACTGAAAGAGGGGCAGGTAGAGTTTCAAGGCCGCACCGAAAGTGTGGCGAAAAACATCCCACTTTCTGCGATCAAAGATCACGTCATCACTGCGGTTCAGGCGGCCAAGCAACAGACCGCTTAATCGAATAAAAGTAGGAGGTAAGGCGGCTTATTTTTTAAATAGGCCGCCAAGTCCCTTAGCCGCGCCGCGCGCTGCCATCGAGCCCATCATGCGGGCCATCTTGCCACCCTTAAATTGCTTCATCATGGTTTGCATTTGCTCAAACTGCGCGAGCATGCGGTTGACTTCTTGGACTTGAACCCCGGCGCCTGCAGCAATACGCCGTTTACGACTTGCTTTGAGTAACTCGGGCTTGCTGCGCTCTTGCGCAGTCATGCTATCGATGATGCCGCGCATGCGTTTGATTTGCAGATCTGCTTGACTCATATTGACCTTGCCCGCGTTTTGCGTCATGTGGCTGGGTAATTTGTCGAGCATATTGGCCATGCCGCCCATTTGCTGCATCTGGGTAATTTGATCCCGAAAGTCGGCTAGATCAAAACCACCCTTTTGCATCTTCACTGCCAGCTTCTCGGCTTTGGCAACGTCGATGTTTTGATGGGCTTGTTCAACTAAGGCCAGAATGTCGCCCATACCTAAAATGCGGTTGGCCATGCGTTCGGCATCAAATGGTTCTAGGCCATCCATCTTCTCAGCCACGCCGATGAATTTCAGTGGCACGCCAGTAACGTGTCGCACGGATAGGGCAGCGCCGCCGCGGGAATCGCCATCGAGTTTGGTGAGTACTACACCGCTCAAGGGCAGCGCCTCATGGAATGCTTTGGCAGTATTGACGGCGTCCTGACCCAGCATCGCATCAACCACAAAGAGGGTCTCGATCGGTTTGACGGCCTTGTGTAATTGAGCGATCTCCTGCATCAAGGCTTCATCAATACCCAAGCGACCTGCGGTATCGACAATCAGTACATCAAAGTAATGGCGGCGCGCCCAGTCCAAGGCATTGGTGGCAATTTCTACTGGCTTTTGATTGGTATTGCTGGGGAAGCACTCCACCCCAACCAATTTACTGACGGTTTCCAATTGCTCGATCGCAGCAGGGCGATAGACGTCGCAGGAGACGGTTAAAACTTTTTTCTTTTTGGTTTCGCGCAGCCATTTTGCGAGCTTGCCGACCGAGGTCGTTTTACCTGCGCCCTGTAAGCCAGCCATCAAAATCACAGCAGGGGGTTGGGTGGCGAGGTTGAGTTCGCTGCTTTGACTGCCATCGCCGTCCATGACCCTGGTTAATTCCCGCTGCACAACGCCGACTAGCGCTTGCCCTGGACTGAGGCTGCCAACCACTTCCTCACCAAGGGCTTTGAATTTAACCTGTTCGAGTAGGGATTTCACTACAGGGAGCGCTACGTCGGCCTCTAGTAAGGCTAAACGGATCTCGCGCAGCATGTCTGCGGTGTTGCTCTCGGTGAGCCTTGCTTCACCCCGCATGGTTTTAACCACGCGAGAAAGGCGGTCTGTGAGGTTCTCTAGCATTTATCGATTAGACTTTCCAAATGACAATTTTAGGTTACTCCAGCTTCGACTGGCTTCCCTCCGCACTTTATCTGCTTTTGCTGATCACATTAAGCCTACGGCCGCGCAATCGGCCCGAGACCAAGCCCTTCATTTTTCTGGTGCAAGGCCTCATTTTCCTCATTCTATTGGTGCATGGGGCGGTTTTGCATGACTCGATCTTTACACCCGAAGGCTTTGTCTTTGGGTTTGCGCAAAACCTCTCTTTAATCGCCTGGGTCGGACTGGCGTTTTATTGGTTTCAGAGTTGGATTTTGCCGATATCCAGCATGCGCCTCATGGCCCTTGCCTTGGCAATGGTGTGCGCAATTCTGCCCGATCTTTTTCCGGGCACTTTACTATCGGCCCGCACTGTCTCCGATGCCTGGTTCAAAGGGCATTTTATTGTGGCAACCAGCGCCGTTGGTTTGTTGAGCCTCGCCGTAATGCATGCCATTTTGATGAGTATTCAGGACCGGGCCTTGCGCCGTCAATTTACCTATACTCAAGATAGCCGCATTGGCCATTGGCTAGAGTCCTTGCCACCCTTGATGGCGATGGAGAGCCTCCTCTTCAGCTTCATTTATGTGGGCTTTGCATTGCTGAGCCTGACCGTATTTTCAGGACTCTTTTTTTCGCAGGCGCTGTTTGGCCGACCACTAGTCTTTGATCACAAAACCATCTTTGCTTTGATCTCCTGGTTTTTATTCGCTGGACTGATTGTGGCGCGTTGGCGCGTGGGTTTGCGTGGCTTGGTGGCCATTCGCTGGGTCTTGGGCGCCTACGTTGCGCTCATTCTGGCTTATGTGGGAAGCCGCTTTGTGCTTGAAGTTATTTTGCAGCGAACCTAATTGTGCTGAAATGGATTTTGCTGCTTGTCGGCGTTGGCCTCATTTACTTTTGGATTAAAAACAAGGGCCGCGCTGCTCAAGTAGAGAAAGTAAAAGCAAAAGCCCAAACTCCCCCACCAGTCATCGCCGAGTCAGAAGAAATCAGGCCTTGCCGCCATTGCGGAGTGCATTTGCCCAGTACTGAGGGGGTAATGCACGAAGACCGTTTTTACTGCTCTAGCGCACACCGCGATGCGATTGATTCCAAGGGCTGGCTGGGCTCAGCGCTATGGCGGGTCTCTCCAAACTTTGATGCGCGACCCAAGGAAGTCGCAACGGATCTTGTCGTTTTGCACCACATTAGCCTTCCACCAGGGCAATTTAAAACGCAGAACAGTACCCAATACATCGTTGATTTTTTTCAGAACCAACTGGATCCACAGGCCCACCCCTACTTTGCCGATATTACCGAGCGACGCGTCTCGAGCCACTTCTTGATTGCCCGCTCCGGACGCATCATACAATTTGTCTCGACGCAGAACCGGGCTTGGCATGCGGGTGAATCCCAATTTGAGGGGCGCGTACGTTGCAACGATTTTTCGATTGGGATTGAGCTCGAAGGCGATGGCGATACCGTTTTTGAAGAAACGCAGTACCAGGCTTTGCAGCAGCTCATTACGCAGTTGCAATCCCAAAATCCCCATTTCCGTTTTGCTGGCCACAGTGACATTGCGCCAGAACGAAAAACCGATCCCGGCATTCAGTTTGATTGGGCGCGGTTTCAAAAAGACAACAGATTGCCGCTTGATCAATTGCCATTTGGCCTCGCTTCGCGCTAGATTTTTAAGGCCTATTTATATGTATGTAAGTATTCGCTTACATTAGCCGCCAACACCAGAGACGACTCCTGAATTTGCACCAATATTGACCCTCATATTGCCTATTAAAATAAGGGCAAATCCTAGGTATTTTTTGTAATAAAAAGCATACGCGAACCGCAATAATTCCCTATACTTAGTACCTAAGTGCAAAAAAAACACTAGATGTAGTGTTGTTTTGCCAAAAACACAATTACAAAATAAGGTTAAATCCTTGTTTTAAAACGACATTTCTTACACGAACTTAGGTAAACGCAGGGGCGCTATGACATACACCAACCAATCCGCAGCAGAGGCACAATTAGGGCAACCATCCGGCGGTAACCCCACCGCAAATATGACCCAAAGTCCATCTGCTGGATTTGTTGCTGGCGGTGTCGGCGGCACACAAGCAACCCAGTTATCGGATTACAAAATTATTCGGCGCAACGGGTCAGTGGTGGCGTTTGAGCCATCCAAAATTGCGATTGCAGTGACGAAAGCATTTTTAGCTGTAAACGGCGGACAGGGCGCTGCCTCTGCTCGCATACGAGAGCAGGTCGAGCAATTGACCCACGCGGTCGTTCGCGCCTTACTGCGTAGTCGTCCGAATGGCGGCACCTTTCACATTGAAGATATTCAAGATCAGGTTGAATTAGCGCTCATGCGCAGCGGCGAGCACAACGTCGCTCGTGCCTATGTCTTGTACCGCGAAAAGCGCAATCAAGAACGCGCAAGCCACCAAGCAGCTACCCCAGAGACACAAACTACTGCACAGCAGGCAGAGTCTGGCATTACCGTGATCGACAACGGTGTAAGTAAGCCACTCGATATGGCTGCTTTGCGTACGGTGATTCAGGCAGCATGTGAAGGTTTAGGTAATGCAATTGACGCTACCCCCATACTGACAGAAACCATCAAGAATTTGTACGATGGCGTACCTATGGCGCAGGTGTATGACTCTGCGATCTTGGCCTCCCGTACCTTAATTGAAAAAGACCCCGCCTATAGCCAGGCAACCGCACGAATCCTGATGCATGTGATCCGCAAAGAGATTTTGGGTTGCGAGGTTTTGCAGGGCAATATGCAAGCCGAGTACGGCACGTACTTTGCGAAATACATTAACGAGGGTATCGGTGCTGAGTTGCTTGATCCACGCATGCGTGAATTTGATTTGGCGCGCCTGGCTGCCGCCCTCAATGCCGATCGTGACCTGCAGTTCAATTATCTGGGCTTGCAAACCCTGTATGACCGCTATTTCTTGCACATTGAAGACCGCCGCATTGAAATGCCACAGGCTTTCTTCATGCGCGTGGCCATGGGCCTTGCTCTAAATGAACTTGACCGTGAAGCCCGTGCCATTGAGTTCTATGAAGTGCTTTCGACATTTGACTTTATGTCCAGCACACCAACCCTCTTTAATTCAGCAACAACGCGTCCGCAGCTCTCCAGTTGCTACTTGACCACGGTGGCAGATGACCTCGATGGTATTTATGAGGCCTTGAAAGAGAATGCATTACTGTCGAAGTTCGCTGGCGGTCTTGGCAATGATTGGACCAATGTGCGTGCCCTCGGTAGCCATATCAAGGGTACAAACGGCAAGTCACAGGGCGTAGTGCCATTCTTAAAGGTAGTGAACGATACTGCCGTAGCAGTAAACCAAGGCGGTAAGCGCAAGGGTGCGGTTTGCGCTTATTTGGAAACATGGCACTTGGATATTGAGGAATTCTTGGAGCTGCGTAAGAACACCGGTGATGATCGCCGTCGCACGCATGACATGAATACCTCCAACTGGATCCCTGATCTCTTCATGAAGCGTGTGATGGAGAATGGGGACTGGACCTTGTTCTCTCCATCTAATACCCCCGATTTGCACGATAAATTCGGCAAGGCATTTGAAGAGGCATATGTTGCTTATGAAATGCAGGCTGAGAGTGGTGCCTTGAAGCCATCCCGCAAGATTCCTGCGCAGCAGTTGTGGCGCAAGATGCTGGGCATGTTGTTTGAAACTGGCCACCCTTGGATCACCTTTAAAGACCCTTGCAACATTCGTAGCCCACAGCAGCACGTTGGCGTGGTGCACTCGTCTAATCTGTGTACTGAGATCACCCTCAATACCAATGACGACGAAATCGCGGTCTGTAACTTGGGTTCTGTGAACTTAACTGCCCACATGACAACCGACGCAAATGGTCGTATGGTGCTCGATCACGACAAATTGCAAAAGACCATCGCTACTGCCATGCGCATGCTCGATAACGTGATTGACATCAATTACTATGCGGTTGCGAAGGCCCGCAATTCAAACCTCAAGCACCGCCCAGTCGGTCTTGGCATCATGGGCTTCCAGGATTGCTTGCACATGCAGCGCATTCCTTACGCAAGCGATGAGGCGGTTCAGTTTGCCGACGCATCCATGGAGGCTGTTTGCTATTACGCCTATAAGGCTTCGAATGCCCTCGCAGAAGAGCGCGGCACCTACAGTAGCTACAAGGGTTCGCTGTGGGATCGTGGCATTCTTCCGCAAGACTCCGTGCGTTTGCTAGCGGAAGAGCGCGGCGGCTATTTGGAAGTCAATATGTCTTCCACTTTGGATTGGGATAGCCTGCGCGCACGCATTAAGCAGTTCGGTATGCGCAACTCCAATTGCGTAGCCATTGCTCCGACCGCAACGATTTCCAATATTATCGGCGTGTCCGCATGCATCGAGCCTACCTTCCAGAACCTGTTTGTGAAATCCAATTTATCGGGTGAGTTCACGGTAGTAAACGAGTATTTGGTGCGTGACCTCAAGGACCGTGGTCTCTGGGATGAAGTAATGATTGCCGATTTGAAGTACTTTGACGGTACCTTGTCCAAGATTGATCGTGTGCCACAGGATTTGCGTGATATTTATGCGACCGCCTTTGAGGTAGAGCCAAGCTGGCTGGTAGAAGCAGCATCGCGCCGTCAA
>JBIPON010000243.1:0-7370 GCA_044379065.1 Polynucleobacter sp.
TGGCCCCCCCCCCGAAATACACTGATTCCTCTCACAGCGACATCTATCGAAAAAAACCAAACTCACCTACGTTCCCGCACTTTCCATCAAGGTGCGAATGACGGCGTCCGCACCCTTTCCGTCCCCATAAAACATCGGAGTGGACTTCGGAACCGACGTGGTCCGCAACGCTTCGGCAATACGCTCGCTTTCGGATCCAACGAGCCTGTTCCATCCAGCGGTTACCAATTCCGACCACTCTGTTTCCTCGCGCATGGTCAGGCAGGGCTTGCCAAAAAAATATGCTTCCTTTTGTACGCCGCCCGAATCTGTACATATTAAAGCGCAATTATCCTCGAGCCAGACCATCTCGAGATATCCAACCGGTTCAACGATGTTTATGTGGTTGGCAGGCGCGATTCCAAACTCAACCAAACGAGATTTTGTTCTCGGATGCAAGGGCAAAATAACCTGGACCTTGGAGGATGCTAAGCCCTCGAAAATCCCACGCAACCGGGCAGGATCATCTGTATTTTCAGCCCGATGTACGGTTGCTAGCACGAATTCACCCGGAGCGATTCCCAACTTGCCGTACCACTCAGGTTGGCGAGCGCGAGCGCGATAAAACAACGCAGCGTCAAGCATCACATCGCCAGTCAAATGAACTTTGCCCGGCGCGAATCCCTCGGCGCACAGGTTCTTTACAGCAGCATCAGTCGGCGCAAAGAGGAGATCGGCGGCATGATCAGTGAGGATGCGATTGATCTCCTCAGGCATTCGTCGGTTAAAACTGCGCAGACCCGCTTCGACATGGGCTACGGAGATGTGTAGCTTAACTGCCGCCAGCGCGCCAGCCAGTGTCGAGTTAGTGTCTCCGTAAACTAGGACCCAATCCGGCTTTTCAATTAACAGAACCCGCTCGATACCTTCAAGCATACGCCCTGTCATGGTTCCGTGGCTCGCGCCACCAATTTTTAGATTGTATTCGGGTTTAGGGATCGATAGTTCCTCGAAAAATACGTCCGACATGTTTGAGTCGAAATGCTGGCCCGTATGAATAATTACCTCGCGCACATTATCATGCTGAGCAACTATGCGAGAAATGGTTGCGGCCTTTATAAACTGAGGGCGTGCACCAACCACGGTGAGGATTTTCATGCGGATGTATCTCGCACGATGCTTCAGCTACGCAGCCGCAAAAGCGCGTTCTTGAATGGCTTTAGAAAATCCACATATCGATCCCAGCTTGCATAGTCTTTATGACTACGCGGTTCATCGCCCATAATTCGGTCGAACTCCTCGAGACTCATGCCAATTTTTCGACAAAAGAAATCTATTTCGCGCCGAATCTCAATTTCATCGAAAAGAGGTTCTCTAAGGGCCTCAATGGCATAGTCGCGCGACATGGTTCCGGCGTGTATCAAACTTGTCATGTGCGCGCGGCGTTTATCGACGCCGAACTTTCTTGGCAATATGTAATCCTGAAATAGGCGCGTAAATACTGACTCGCCATGCTTGCGCGGGTACTTTCGCCAGCCCTTAGTTTCGAGTAATGCTATTGCCTTTTCCTTTTCATAGGGTATCAGGTTTAACGGATGATAATATTTTATACCTCTCAGTAGAGGAGAGATAAAAATAAACTCCACCGCAGAAATCGTTCGATAGCCCTTCATGGGGCTCGTCCCATGTGCCCTGTGAATCGCATGTAAATTAATCCGGTCCATGGCTGAGTGCTGCCAACGCATCGGCGTTGACTCAGTCGCAAAATTATGTCCGCTAATAATCGCCTTAATGCCGTACTTGCGCGCGTAGTGAAACAATGTCGCAATAAATACATGATCCTGCGGCACATCTTGATTTGTCACGCCTGCTCGGAGGTACGAGCTCTGTAAGTCCTTCATGGTTTCCCAATCGACAACCTCTGTCACCAAATCATAGTCGCATTCCTCAACAATCCTTCTGATGTTCGCGACCGCCAGTTCGGTGTTCCACCCCGCGTCCACATGTAGGATTAACGGCTTCAATTTCCATTCTTTCACTTTAAAGGCTAGAAAAGAACTGTCCACACCGCCCGATAATCCAAGAAGACAATCATACTCCTTGCCAGCACCGTCCCGCTTTATCTTCGAAATCATTTCCTCCAAGCGCTTTGCGCCTTCGGCATTGGGATGCCAATGGATTGCGGCCTTTTCGGGAAACTCGGCGCAGTTGTTGCAGACGCCCTCTTCATCAAACACCGTTCCGGGCATAGTCGAGTCCATCACGCAACGGGTACAAACTTGGTATGTCGAAAAACTCATAACACTCCCTCACGGTCCGCCTGGCGAGGATACTGAATTAAGACGCCACGGTGTTTTCCCTTGAACACGAATACGGCGCCACCTGCCGCAGCTGCAGCTCCAGCTTTCAATGCTGTCGAGAAGTCAGCAAAAGACGAGGCACCACCGCACGCGATGACCGGCACGGAAACTGCGCTGCTAACACGGCGTACCAAGTTAAGGTCGTATCCGCACATCTCGCCATCGCGCTCTATGACATTAACCATTATCTCTCCTACGCCTAAGTCTTCGATACGGCGCGCCCAATCCTCGATACCTGATTTGACCGTCGTATGCCCGCCTTCTACCTTAACCACTTCGCCGCGAAGCCAACAGTTACCGACATCCATGGAGGCTACAATTGACGAACTTCCCAGTTCCGCACACATCTCGCGCACCGCTCTTGGATCCGTAGCGCAGACGGTATTCAGCACGATTCGCTCGAAACCTGACTCAATGACGCGCACGGCGTCTTCGATACGACGAACGCCACCACCGTAAGCCAGTGGAAACAGGGATTCGGCTGCGATTTCGCGTAGCGAATCAAATTGCAGGATATTGCCACTGCGCGTCGCGCGAATGTCTAACAAAATTAACTCATCGACTTCCATGTCATTGAAAATCCGGACTGTGTTTACCGGATCACCCAGGTATGTTGGATGACGGAATTTTCGCGTCTTTACCAATCCCTGCCCGCTCAACAACAGCACGGGGATTATACGGGTGCGCAATTTAGGCATTGAGAAAGTTCCTCAAAAAAACCGTACCGAAACGGTGGCTCTTTTCAGGGTGAAACTGCGCACTAAAGATATTATCGCGCTGCATGCCGGCGACAAAGTCAATCCCATAGGAAGATACCAGCGCCACTTCTCCGGGATCCTCGGAAACAAAATAGTACGAATGTACGAAATAGAATCGACATTCCGCTTCAAGTCCTTTCGCAAGCGTGTGGCCGTGCACAGGTCGGACGTCGCGCCAGCCAATATTTGGAACAGGAAGACGGGCAGCTGGCGGATCGAAGTGAAAGCGGCGCGCGTGGGCGCTGAACCAACCAAAGCCCGGCAGATCACCCTCTTCGCTGCCTCGGGTCATGAGTTGAGCGCCTAGGCATATGCCTAGCACCGGAATTCGCCGTTCGAGCGCCTGCCGGTCAAGCACATCGCGAAGGCCACGCTCGTGAATTGCCTGCATCCCGCGATCAAAGGCCCCCACACCAGGCAAAATAAGATGGGAAGCTGAGGCGATTTCGGTGGCATCCTGAGTGATGCTAGCGTCGCGTCCAATACGCAGCAACATGTTTCGTATCGAGCCAAGGTTCCCCTGCCCGTAATCGACGATGCAGACCCTGCTATCCTTTAGCACTGCGTTTGCCCTTCACTCGGCAATGAAATAAATTTGGTTTGGTTGAAAACTCATCCGCCCGGTTCGCACTTTCGTGTAATGTTTTTTTAACACTGCAACTATTGCACCCCTATGCGTTGCACGCTCCGAACCCACCTCCCAAAAATGTTCAGTGAGAGCCAGATCTTCATTCTTGGGCAAGAAAATATGTACGAAAAAATCCCTAGCCTTTAACCAAGGAAATTTAATCACCCCCGAGACACCGAAGGATTTCGTATAGCCGGGAAGAGTAAGAAACAACCTATTCCCGAGCGTTCGCAGAGTTCTAATATTCATTTCAAGCTGATCTAGCGGCGTATGCTCAAGCACCTCACAACACACAACAAGATCGAATTTTCGCCCACGAATAGCATCTACAACTTCCGAGATCGGGCAGCATATATCGGGGTTCAAATTAGGGTTGATATCTGCGGTTAAGATATCGATACCGGAGTTTCTGATGAAAGTTGATGTTAGTCCATTTCCGATTCCAATTTCGATTATGCTGCGAGGCTTGAGATCATGAATATACTTGATCTGCATCATTTGGGCCATCAACTGGCGGATGTCGAAATATCCCTCGCTGAAGTAGTCGGTCCTCGGTAACGATGCCTCAAATTGTTCTCCGCGTTTCATGCATTTACCCTTTGTTAGTGTGGCGTATTTGGAGTCTATGGAAATACTCTAAAGCCGTGTGATTGACAACAAGAAAAAAGATACAGCGGCGACAGCTATCCAGACTGCCGAGTGAAGCACGACGATTCTGATGGCTTGCGAGAGTTTAATTTGCGCGGCCATTAGGACGGCAACAAGGAGGACCATGTAATAGACCGCGCTGGTTGCTGCATAGGTCAGACTGGCATTTTCTGGGGTCAAATATAAAACAACCCCGAGAGGCAGAACCCGAATCAAAAACCCTATAGCAGCGAATCCCAAGAGCAAATGCTGCAGGTTACGGGTGTACATGACCATTGATACTGGCGAGACCAGGAGTTGTAACGAGTACCACGGCAACATCCACACTAACAGAGCACCCCCGCGTTCCCATTCGGGGCCGAATGCCACACGAAAAATACTAGGGGCAAAGGGCCCGACAAGCACCAGTGGCACAACGATCCAAATCGACAGGCGATGCACCATTCGCGCTGTTTCCTCGGCTAGACGGCCATCGCGCAAATACTCGCCAGCGTGCGCATAGTAGACTTGGGCTACCGCACTGCCAATGACGGTCAGCGGCATGCCCACAACCCGCATCGCTATGAACAAAAAACCGGCCTCGGGACCGATTTGTGCGACTCCGATCAAAAGAATCGGAACTTGAATGCCGGCGTTGTTCGTCAGTTCTTCTAATGCAGAAAACTTGGGGAAACGTTTGTAGCGTCGCAGAGTGTCGCCGAGCTCTCCCCGCACGCCTATTGCGCGCCGAAGGTCCCTCGAGTTCAAAACCCTGCGCGCCAGCGCAACCACTCCCGCCCCGGACATAATCGCATGACCGACCAAAAGCCCCAAAGGTGCAATGGACGCAAGCCCTAATCCGGTTTGGGCGCCTAGCCCTGCGAGCGCCTGGGTCAACCGAGCGCGAGCGATTAAGCCGAAGGATTTGCGTCGCACGGCCAAGTACTGGAAGGCGCTGTAAAGTCCCAGCAGCGCGGTCCCGATTGGCAAGAGCCACACGTAGGGTGCGATCTCTTGGCGGCCGAGCGCCTGTGAAAGGGTTTGACCCCATATCAAAACGATAATGGAAAGGCACAGCGTCACTGCTAGCGTACTCAGTAGAGCCAGCACGAGAAGCCGCAGCGCCTCTCCCTCATCCTCGGGCAGGGGAATTGCCGTGTCCAGCCGCATACAGACAACGGACCCAATTATGCTCAAAATTGCGACATAAATCGCGAGGAGACGAAAATCCTCAGTCGAATACAGCCGCGTCAATATGGGCAGAGCTAGTATGGCCACGAATTGGGCTGACGCTGCTCCTCCGGCTAGGATGGCAGCAGATCTGAGGAAGCTCTCGCCCTTGATCTGCGTTAGCCATCGCGACAGCGTCGAACAGGGGCGTCGCGAACCAATCATCCGTGCAAACTCTCTACGATATGATCAGCCTGTTCGCGCTCAAGACAGGGGAGCATTTTCAGACTGACTTTATCTCGTGCGGACCCCAATCTAACATCGGGATCGGCGAACGTCGGCTGTCTGGTTGGGGATATAGGGAGACGCAGTGACGTGGAACTTGCTGCTGCTATCAATATGTCTTGTACATCATTACCGTTGCGTATCCGAGATAGGGTACTGCGCCGAGGTGCTGATGTTGGGCGGTTCGATGTATGGCGTAGTGTCAATTCCGGCTTCTTTATTAGGTTCAGTTGTAGAGGTACGCAAGTCATTGACGTCGCTCTACTTCGCACCAAGAACACTCGGTTTGGGTAGAAAGATCGGACGACGAAAGATGCCGCAGTCCCGTTCGACACCGCCCGGATACCGCAGCACCGTGCGCGAGAGACCGAGCAGACCGCACGTTCGCACCGCTTTCGCGTAACACCTGCGGGCTTCCCGTTTTCCCCCACGCGATGCCCACGAGCGACTCGATGTCGAGCATCGCCTCAGCCAGCAGCTCTTGAGCCTGTTGTTCTCGCCCTCTAGCCCGCCCAGTCGCTGCGCATAGGCGATGTTCATCCAGCCAAAGCCTTATGTCACTTGTATCAAGACGCGTCGCTGACGCGCTTGCGCCTTGGATCCTTCACCGCCGCTCCGGCCTCCGCCAGCTTCAGGAACCCGATGGACGGATCGTCAGTGAATCTCGAATTCTTGATGCCCGATTTCTCCTTCGAAAATCGGAGTCTATTCGCCTTCCCGTGCCACTGGAATCGGGGGCAGGTCATTAGCTAGATACGGCGTGGCCGAAAGCGAAATTCTGTAACCGACCACCGTCCCTAACGCGATGACGCCGAAACCTCTCAGGAACTGCGTGAGCATGAGTGCCGATCAAAGCGTCGCGATGCAAGAGGCGAGAGAAGCAACGACCTTGATGAGTGTCTCCTCGGAAACATCCGCGCTCATGGGAAGGCTCATCACCTCTTGCGCGACGACATCCGCCACCGGCGTGCACTCGCCGCAACAGAAACCTCGGTATGGAGCCTGCTTGTTCATCGGGGATGGGTAATGCACCGCAGTGGGAACGCCGGACTCCGCAAGCCTCGCCTGCATCGACTCGCGATTGCTAGTAAACACGGTGTACTGACCGAAAACGCTTATACGATCTGGCCGTTGATGTACTCGGCGCACCCCCAACTGATCGATCATGTCGTTGTAGGTCTTGCCTCTTCTCTGGCGCTGCTCCAACTCCCAATCGAACCGATCGAGCTTCGCGAGCACCACGGCGCATTGGAGAGTGTCCATCCGACCGCCGACCCCGACGCGGGAGTGTTCGTAACGCCGACTCTGCCCATGCACGCGGATCTCGCGGAAAACCTTCGCAAGATAGTCATCATTGGTGAACATCGCGCCGCCGTCTCCATAGCAACCTAGCGGCTTACTCGGGAAGAAGCTCGTGCAGCCTACGGTACTGAGGTTGCAACTGCGGCGCCCCTTGTAGGTTGCACCAAAGCTCTGCGCAGCATCCTCGATGACCGGAAGCCCACCGTGGCGGGCGGCGATCGCACTGATCTCATCCATGTCCGCAGGCTGACCGTACAGGCT
>JBIPON010000085.1:0-7362 GCA_044379065.1 Polynucleobacter sp.
TCTTTGGCTGTGTCAGCTGCTGCTGCAATCGCATCCTCAGGCAGCCCGATTAACTCAGCGGGATCGGCTATGACATAAGAGAAGCCATTGGTTGCATCCAGTACGTGATCGGAAAAGGCCTTACCCAGCTCAGCCTGCAAATCCTGTATTTGCGCAAAGCGCGGTTTTTGGTCCTCGGGTAATTCAGCGCCGCCCAGACGAAAGTCGCGCAGGGAGTTTTCAATTACTTTTTGCTGATCTAGTGACAGCACGGCAAAGCTCGGACTTTGGCGCAGCACTTTAAAACGCTCATACAAAGCCAGATTCTGACCAAGGCTCGACATAAATGCCGTTACCTTGGGTAGCATGGCACCATAGGCGGCGCGTAATTCCGGTGTATCGGCTACGCTATTTAAGTGGGACACTGCGCCCCATGCACGGCTCAGGCGCTCAGTCGCATCCTCCAAGGGCTCTACCAAGTCATTCCAAGTGGGTGGTGTGGCTTGGCTAGTTGCAATTGCAACAGCAGATTCGGCCTCAACCAGGAGGGCGTCTATGGCCGGAGCAATATGGCCGGGCTGGATTTGAGAATAGGCTACGATTCCTCTGCCAAATTGAAGCAGAGGATTATCGGAATGCGTTGAAATTGTATTGGGATGTGTATTCATCCCTCTAGCTTAATGTAATGCGCTTGCTGGCGTGTAATTCAGCAAAGGGACTAGCGTTTGGAGGCTTTTTCGGCTGCCTCTAAGGTGTTCATCAGCAGCATGGTGATGGTCATGGGGCCAACGCCACCGGGTACTGGGGTGATCCAGTCGGCAATGTATTTGGCGGTATCAAAATCCACATCACCGCACAACTTACCATCCGGTAGGCGGTTGATGCCGACATCAATTACAACGGAGCCAGACTTGACCATGTCGCCGGTAATCATTTTGGGCTTGCCAGTAGCAACTACCAAGACATCGGCGTCCTTGGTGTGATGGGCCAGATCCCGTGTTTTGCTATTGCAAATGGTCACGGTTGCGCCGGCTTGTAATAAGAGCATCGCCATCGGCTTGCCCACAATATTAGACGCGCCAACCACGACTGCGCGTGCGCCACGCAAAGGATACTCAATGCTTTCGAGTAATTTCATACAGCCATAGGGGGTGCAGGGCTTAAATTCGGGCGCGCCAACCATCAGAGCACCTGCATTGGCAACGTGAAAGCCATCCACATCTTTTTGTGGGGCAATCGCCTCAAGTACCCGCTCCGATGCAATGTGGGCAGGCAAGGGTAGTTGTACCAAAATGCCATGAATGGCTGGGTCGGCATTCAAGGTAGCAATGCGAGCCAAGAGCGCCTCCTCATTCATTTCTGTTTCGTAACGTTCTAGCACCGAATGAAAGCCAACCTCTTCACATGCTTTTACTTTATTACGCACATACACCGCGCTGGCTGGGTTGTCACCCACCACAATCACAGCCAAACCGGGACGCGTACCTTTGGCAGTCACAATCGCAGCGCGTGCAGTAATTTCAGTACGGATTTTTTTGGAGAGGGCAACGCCGTCGAGTAATTGGGCTGGCATAAATAAGAAAAAAGAGCGTTAAAGAATCAAGCCAATAAGCATAGGCTTATTGCAAATGCATGGTTCAAGAATTTAACTGGGCTGTGGATCCGATAAGGCCAAACGCAGGAGATCGGCAACGGTATTGACGTTAAGCTTTTCCATAATATTGGCACGATGGGCCTCGACCGTTTTAATCGATATACCTAAATCATCGGCGATTTGTTTGTTCAGACGCCCAGCAACGATGCGCTCCAGCACTTGACGTTCACGCCCGGTTAACTTGCCGAGTAGGCCTTGGGTTGTTTTACGTTGGCTCGCTTGGCTGTAATCGATGCGTGCTTTCGCCAGCATCTTTTCTACCAGTGCGCACAGTTCATTTTCTTTAAAGGGCTTTTCAATAAAATCAACCGCCCCTTTTTTCATGGTGGTTACGGCCATCGACACATCACCGTGGCCGGTAATGAATGAGATAGGCATGGGGAGGTTTTCACTAATGAGACGCTCTTGCAATTCAAGACCCGACATACCGGGCATCCGGACATCCAAAATAACGCACGAAATAGTTGATTTATCGGTGCTTTGCAGCGATTGTAAAAAACGTTCTGCACTGGCATGGCAGCGGACTAAATAGCCGTTGCTCTCCAGTAACCAGGTTAAGGAATCCCGTACCGCCTCATCGTCATCAACAACGTAAACCACTTCGGTTGGATTGGGGTTGGATGTATTCATTAGGTTCATCAGTTAGTTCCACTTGGTATTTCTAAACACGCATCATGCCAAAGTGCTTGCTTCGGTTTCCACTGTTTCTAGAGGTAAGAGTATTGTAAAGGTGCAGCCCACTGCCTTGCCGCTATCGGGATCATGCTGGTTTTTGGCCCATAGGCGGCCATGGTGGGATTCGATAATAGAACGGCAAATATTGAGTCCCATGCCCATTCCATCAGATTTTGTGCTGAAAAAGGGCTCAAACATGCGTTCAATCACGCCATCCGCTACTCCCGGACCGCTATCCACGACTTGGATACGCAGCATGGCTGGAAATGTGCTGGTCTCTAGATCAGCGCTAATTTTGATCGGTGGTACTGCCCAGCGGGACGATAGTGGCGCATCTTCGCGTACGCTATCCAAGGAGTTTTTAAGCAAATTGACCAACACCTGCTGGATTAAGACCGGATCTAAGCTGACTTTGGGCAGATTGGATGCCAGCTCTACTGCAATGGCAAGGCGATGGCGATGGGCTTCAATTTCCACTAATCCGACCGCATCATCCACAATTTCAGCAATATCGGAATCCTTGCGTTGTGGCTCGCTGCGTTTCACAAAACCGCGTATGCGCTGAATAATGGTTCCGGCGCGGTGTGCTTGTTGCGATGCTTTCTCAAGCGCAGGAAGTAAGTCGTTTGAAAGGTTTTGATCTGCTTGACCGGATAAGCGCTTGGCTACGCCCATGCAATAGTTAGAAATCGCAGCTAGGGGCTGATTAAGTTCATGCGCCAGCGAGGAGGCCATTTCACCCATCGTGGTTAAACGACTCGTAAATTGCATGCGCTCTTCTTGTTGGCGCGCCAAGTCCTCGGTATTTTTACGTAAGGTAATGTCGGTCGCAATTAAGAGCTGCGCTAAATGGCCATCAACCCACGGGATAAATCGGCGGCGTACCTCGTACCACTTTGCCTCCTCGCCAATCAGTTGAATCTCTTGCGACTCGGTTTGCCGAATTTGATTGAGCTCAGAGTCGGGTAAGCCTGCTAGAGGATCGATGTTGTCGTCCTCAAGACCTTGCAGCAGTGCAGGATCCATTTCATGATTGGCTAAATCGATATGACCTTGTGAGGTATTTCCAAATCGCTCCCGATAAAATCGATTAGCAAAGAGGAGTTCGCCGGTTTCGATGGAGATGACCGAAACGGCAGCATCCAATCCTTCGAGCACCGTAATGAAGCGATCTTGCGATGCAGCCAATTCTTCACGAATGCGTTTTGGCTCTGAAATATCCACCAGCGATGTAACCCAACCAGTTTGCTCGCCTTTTTCATTGATGAGTGGTGCGATATAGGTCCGCGTCGCTATGCGAGTGCCATCGCGTCGCTGGATCACCCCCTCAATGCCACCTTTTAGTTCATGGTGGGAGCTTGCGTTAAGTGCCAAGTCCATTTTTTTAAGCAGGTACTCCTGTTGATCTGCCGGCCAAAAGGGGAAGGGCGGCCCCAGCCCCATTAGTTCTTCCGAACTCCGATCGGTCATTTCACAAAAGGCACGGTTAACATAGGTGATGCGCTTTTGCATGTCGTGCGCCCTAATTCCAACCGGCGTGGAGTTCTCCATGGCATTTCGGAAGTTGGTTTCTGTACGCAAGCTGGCTTCAGCCAATTGGCGCACTTGCATTTGCTTGATGACGGACCATAAGCTCAGAATGACGAATGCACTCAGTCCAATGACCACACCAAGCAACATCTTAAATGTGAGGTTACTAGGCGTTGGATAAGTATCGACGCGCAGTATTGCATTGGGGCTCAAGATGCCCAGATCCAAACTGGTTTGATTGGTCAAAGACCGTGGTGGCATATTGCGATCCGATGAGATGGCTAACACTTTGCCAGCATCGGTGGTTAAGCTAAAGCGGTAGAGGCCTTTTAACTCTGGCGGTATTACGTATTCCATAATGCCTTGCGCCGAGTAAAGCACCGCCATGACGCCGACGATATCGCCATCGGGTCCAATCGGTATGGTTTGCCAAAAGATGGTTCGCCGTTCTTTTGCCATTGGCTCGTCGTTTGGTAGATCAATTTGTATGAAGTTACTAAACGCTGGACGGTTTGTACTGACCGTCAACTCAATGGTCTTATTGAGCTGCGCCTTTAATTCTTTGGCATACGGCGCCTGATCAAACCAAGTATTGGTTCGCGATGGCGGCGGCATCATCCATTGCCGCTGATAGTCTCGATCGAGCAGAATGAGTTGACTAATCTCGTGGTTATTCAGTAAGAACGATTCTGCCTCTTTTAAAGCACTTGCTTTTGTTTTTTCATCGCTATTCACTCGGCCTAAATCGCGGCTCAGCGACATCAGAACTTCCGTATTGTTCGCAAAACGTAATTGAATACGTTGCTTCACTAATGAGAGTTCTCTAAAGAGGGCATTTTCTTGCTGGTTGCGTTCCTGCATTTGCAGGGTGCCCAGAATAATGGTCATCATCACCGTAAAGATCACGATTGCTACGAGCGGTGTATAGACCAAGCGAAATCCCCTGATCCGGCGAAACCAGGGGCTGTTGTTAAGACCGGCTGCGAAGTCGAAGGGTAGCTTCATAGAAAGGGCATTATTCCAATCCCCTAGTGTATCTGCCTATTTCGCTTAGGTTAATTTCATATTGTGCGACTTGCACTGCAATAAATTACCATATTATGAGAAATACTATCATTATGTGGAAAATATCTTGTCAAGCACTTTAGTGCTTTTTAGAATATTCCCTGTAGAGTAAATACCAACCCAAAACGAGCTAATGGAGACACGCAATGGCCGCAGTTCCGCAACCGGTTTTAGGTAAGGCGCAAATGGACGCACTGGATACTGATCCAGCAGAAACCCAAGAGTGGCTGCAAGCGCTCGATGGCGTGATACACGCTGTGGGTCCAGAGAGGGCTGCGTATTTAATCGATCAGCAAATATCCCATGCCAGAGTGAATGGGGTCAATCAGGCCTTTCATGCTGAAACACCTTACATCAATACCATCCCGGTGGAGTTGCAAGCCCGCATTCCAGGTGATCAAAACATCGAGCACCGGATTCGTTCCTACACGCGCTGGAATGCGATGGCGATGGTGTTGCGTGCTAATAAAGACACCAATGTAGGAGGTCATATCTCCTCCTTTCAGTCGGCCGCGACTTTGTACGACGTTGGCTTTAACCATTTTTGGCATGCCCCGAGTGCGGAGCACGGCGGCGACCTGATTTTTGTTCAAGGCCATTCAGCTCCCGGGATTTATTCACGCGCCTACATGCTGGGACGTTTAGAGCAAAGCCAACTGGATTTATTCCGTCAGGAAGTGGGCGGTAACGGTATTTCCAGCTATCCCCATCCATGGCTCATGCCAGACTTTTGGCAGTTCCCGACGGTATCGATGGGTCTGGGTCCGATCATGGCCATTTACCAAGCCCGTTTCATGCGCTACATGGAGGATCGTGGTTTTATCAATGCCGGCAACCGTAAGGTCTGGGCCTTCTTGGGCGATGGTGAAACCGATGAGCCAGAGTCACTCGGCGCTATTGGCATGGCCGGGCGTGAACATTTGGATAACTTGATTTTTGTGGTGAACTGCAACTTGCAGCGTTTGGATGGTCCGGTGCGCGGCAACGGAAAAATCATTCAAGAGTTAGAGGCGGAGTTTCGTGGATCTGGTTGGAATGTGATTAAGGTAGTGTGGGGCGGCCATTGGGACGCTTTATTTGCACGCGACAAAAAAGGCATTTTGATGCAGCGCCTGGGCGAAATCGTCGATGGCCAGTATCAGACCATGAAAGCAAAAAATGGCGCATACGTGCGTGAGACTGTATTCAATACACCGGAACTAAAGGCCTTAGTCTCGGACTGGAGCGATGAAGACATTTGGAATCTCAATCGCGGTGGTCACGATCCCCATAAGGTTTATGCCGCCTTCCACTCCGCAGTGAATCATCAAAACCAACCCACCGTTATTTTGGCGCACACGATTAAAGGCTATGGCATGGGCGGCTCGGGCGAGGCGATGAACATTGCGCACCAAGCCAAAAAAATGAGTCCCGACGATGTGCGTCGTTTCCGTGATCGTTTTGAGATCCCTGTCAAGGATGAAGAGCTCGATGACATTCCATTCGTGAAGTTTCCTGATGGCAGTCCTGAGCTGGAGTACATGCGCGCGCGCCGCCAAGAGCTAGGCGGTTACTTGCCACAACGCCGCATGAAAGCCGAGAGTTTGCCAGTACCCAATCTCGATGCGTTCGCTGCTTTGCTGGAGGCAACCAGTGAGGGCCGTGAGATTTCAACCACCATGGCTTTTGTGCGCATGCTCAATATTGTGATTCGCGACAAGACCTTAGGTAAGCGCGTGGTGCCAATTGTTCCCGATGAGTCACGTACCTTTGGTATGGAGGGCATGTTCCGCCAGCTCGGTATTTGGAATCAACTGGGTCAGCTCTATACCCCAGAAGACCAAGATCAGTTGATGTTCTATCGCGAAGATAAGCAAGGTCAAATTCTGCAAGAGGGCATTAACGAAGCAGGTGGTATGTGCGATTGGATTGCAGCGGCAACGGCGTATTCCACCCACGGCGTACCGATGTTGCCCTTCTACATCTTCTATTCGATG
Source organism: Polynucleobacter sp. (assembly GCA_044379065.1). Lineage (GTDB taxonomy): Bacteria > Pseudomonadota > Gammaproteobacteria > Burkholderiales > Burkholderiaceae > Polynucleobacter. Next base: position 6,880 of record JBIPON010000085.1, read on the forward strand.
TTTGGTTTCCAGCGAATTGGCGACTTAGCATGGGCTGCGGGCGATATGCGCAGCCGCGGATTCTTGCTGGGCGGCACTGCTGGTAGAACCACCCTCAATGGCGAGGGCTTGCAACACGAAGATGGCCACAGTCATGTATGGAGCGCTTCAGTACCAAACTGCGTGAGCTACGATCCCACATTTGCATTTGAATTAGCAGTCGTGATTCAAGATGGTATGCGCCGCATGCTCGATGCGCAGGATGATGTGTATTACTACATTACCCTGATGAATGAAAACTATGCGCACCCTGCGATGCCGGTAGGTACTGAAAAAGACATCATTAAGGGTATGTATAAGTTGCGTTCAGTAGGGGATGCCAATAGTAAATTGCGGGTTCAACTGCTTGGCTCGGGCACTATTTTCCGTGAGGTGATTGCAGCTGCCGAGGTCTTGCATGCCGACTGGGGTATTGCTTCTGATTTGTGGGGCTGCCCCAGCTTT
>JBIPON010000086.1:0-7248 GCA_044379065.1 Polynucleobacter sp.
CTCAAGATTGTTGCCAATATTTCGGTGGGGTATAACAATTTTGATGTGCCTGCGATGACGGCTGCTGGGGTGATGGCAACGAATACCCCTGATGTGCTCACGGATACAACCGCAGACTTTGGCTTTGCCTTACTGATGGCAACTGCGCGTCGCGTGACCGAGTCCGAGCGCTGGATTCGGGACGGTAATTGGAATCAGTGGTCGATTGTCACTAACCCCTTAGGGATGGATATCCACCACACCACGCTTGGTATTATTGGCATGGGCCGCATTGGTCAAGGCATTGCTAAGCGCGCCCTTGGCTTTGGTATGAATGTGATTTATCACAATCGCAGTCGCTTGCCCGAGGCCGATGAAAAGGCCTGCCAAGCGCGCTATGTTGATAAAGAAACCTTACTCAAGGAAGCTGATCACGTTATCTTGGTGCTGCCTTATTCGGCCGAGAGTCATCACACGATTGGCGCCAAGGAAATTGGCTTAATGAAGCCTACCGCAACGCTGGTGAACATTGCCCGCGGCGGTATTGTGGATGATGTGGCGCTGGCTGCGGCTCTGAAAGCCAAGACCATCTTTGCTGCAGGCCTCGATGTATTTGAGGGCGAGCCCAAAGTGCATCCGGATTTATTGGCCTGCTCTAATGTCGTGTTGGCACCGCATATCGCCAGTGCAAGCGAGAAAACCCGCAGAGCAATGATTGCGCTAGCCGCCCGAAACGTTCGAGCGGCGCTTGCTGGCGATAAGCCACCAAGCCTGATTAATACAGAAGTATTTATTAAGTAAGCGACGCCGTTATTAGGCCCTTGCTAGTAAAACCCTAGCAAGAATTAATCGGTTTCGATTTCGTCTGGTAATTCGCGCAGGGCGAGCTCAATGCCACCGAACTTGTCGGCCACCCAGTTGTAGACTTTGCAGGCAATCCACAGCAAGCCAAAACCGAGTAGGGCATTCAGAATTAAAGCCGATACAACGGTAAATCCTGGAATCGACCCGTCGCGTACAAACGCCACAAATAAGGCCAGTAAAACGATCGGAACCGAGAAGCAGAGGTAGACCAAAACCAAGGTTTTGGCGGTATGTAGCGGGTCTAAATAGACAATTTCTTTTTTCGTGAATTTCATAATTGCTGCAATCTTAAAGCAGTCCCTCAAAAAGCACCACATTTACTAGGTCGCCGGCCGCAATATTGCCTTGCTCGTGACCCAAAACAATGAAGCAGTTGGCCTCACTCATCGAGCGCAAGATGCCCGCGCCTTGACTGCCGGTGACCCGAACCTGCGCCCTGCCATCAGGGCCGATTTCTAAAATGCCGCGTTGGTATTCGGTTCTGCCCGGCTTTTTACGGATGGCTGCCGATGCAATGGCCTGGGTCAGTGGCGGCCTAAGCTGGGTTGCGCCGCTTAGCTGCAACAGTGCCGATTGAACAAATTGATAGAAGGTGACCATGACTGCCACGGGATTGCCGGGCAAACCAAAAAATAAAGTGGTGCGCGGAGGAGTTTGATTGGGAACCGGTTTGAGAATGCCAAAGGCCATTGGCCGTCCGGGGCGCATGGCAATCTTCCAAAAGCCCACATCCCCCAATTCCTGCATGACCTGTTTGGTGAAGTCTGCCTCACCAACCGAGACTCCTCCGGAGGAAATGATCACATCCGCAGTTAGTGCCGCTTTTGTAAAGGCGCTCTTTAATGCCCGTGGATCATCCTCAATGATTCCGCAATCGAGCACATCCATGCCCAGGCGATTAAGCAGCCCCATCAGGCTATAGCGATTGCTGTCATAAATACTGCCTGAGTCTAGGGCCACTCCCAGGGGGCGCAACTCATTGCCCGACGAGAGGATAGCTACCCGTAATTTGCGTTTTACCGTCAGCGTGTTAATGCCGAGTGATGCAGCCAAGCCTAAATCCGACGGCCGTAGCATGCGTCCCGCTGCAATGGCCACAGAGCCTTGTGCCAAATCTTCTCCGCGCAGGCGGCGATTTTCCCCACTCGAAACCGCTTTTGATTCAAACTGAATGCGCTCAATGCCGTCAGCGGCAAGGGGAAGTTTTTGCGTCATTTCCTGGGGTATGACAGTGTCGCATTGGCTGGGCATCAATGCCCCCGTCATGATCTTGAGGCATTGGCCTGCTGCGAGTGAGCCGCTAAATGGTGTGCCTGCAAAAACGGTGCCCACGACCATCAGATCAGTGACAGCGGCGCTACTGAGTTCTGTTCCCCGAAAGGCAAAGCCATCCATCGCTGAATTGTCAGCAGCGGGAACATCAATCGGGGACAACACATCACTCGCCAAAACGCGATTGAGACCTTGATCGAGTAAAACCGATTCGGTTTCGGCAACCACCCCTGTGCGGAGTAAATGGTCTACGAGATCAGAAATGGCCGCGCGGGTTTCTTCGACTGTGAGCCCAGTATTCAGTAAGTGCGGCGCATTGGGCGAGAGAGGTGAGGAGCTCATCGTGGACGATCCTAAAATAAATTCAGTTTGAGGCGTGTAAGACGTGCTCTAAGGCCTGCAATTCTTCTGGCGTATTGGTGTTGGCAAACGCTGCATCATCGGTAAAGATAACGGTGCTCGAGGGCAGCGCTCCGAACCAGCGATCAATTTTGCGCCCGCCTTGATCTAAAAATTCTTGAAGGGATGGTTGAACGCTGCGGCGCATCAGGCAAAAAACCGGCTGAGTCCAGCTTGCACCGGATGCATCGACGCTGGAGGCATACACGAGATCGGATTGCGTGGAGATCATTTCCTCCAGTAGTTGCTCACTTAAATTCAGAGGAAAGACAGGCGAGTCGCAGGGTACCGATAGGAGGTATTCGGTACTGCAGTGCTCGAGGCCGGCCGCAAAGCCGGCAAGTGGACCCGCGAAATCCGGGTGATGGTCGGCTATGACAGCATGGCCATATTGCGCATAGTGATCGTGATTACGATTGGCATTAATCAGGATGGTTGTGACTTGAGGACTTAGCCTGGCAATAGCATGCTCTATCAATGGCTTTCCCATGAAGGAGACTAAACCTTTGTCGATGCCGCCCATTCGCTGGGCGCGACCGCCCGCCAAAATCAGGCCGGTAATCTCAGCATGCGCAGTCATTAACCACCAATGTAGGACATCTCTACTTTGTGTGCCGAGCGCCCAAGCTCTGCAGTCGCTTGGCCACGGATTTCAGAGTAGTTATCGTTGCGTACTGACCAGGTGCTCATGATGGCATTGGCAATCTCTAAATCGCTGCAGCCAGAGCGCAACATGGTCTTGAAGTCATAACCTTGACTGGCAAATAAGCAGAGGTAGAGTTGACCGTCCGTCGAGATACGTGCGCGACTGCACTCATGGCAGAAGGTTTGGGTGACACTAGAGATAACGCCGATTTCACCGGCGCCGTCGAGGTAGCGCCAACGCTGTGCCACTTCACCGGCATAGTTGGCTTCAATTGGCTCTAGTGGATAGATCGCATGAATACGCTCAATTACTTCTTTGGATGGCAGGACTTCTTTCATATCCCAGCCATTCGAACTTCCGACATCCATAAACTCGATGAAGCGCAAGGTGACACCGGTGTTGCGGAAGTGACTGGCCATCGCAACGATCTCCTGATCATTCGTGCCTTTTTTCACCACCATATTGACTTTAATCGACTCAAAGCCCGCTTCTTGAGCAGCAGTAATGCCATCCAGTACATCGCCCACTGGAAAATCCACATCATTCATTTTTTTAAAGATGGCATCGTTCAAGCCATCTAAGCTAATGGTGAGACGATGTAAGCCAGCTGCCTTAAGTTGTGCTGCCTTTTTTCGTAAGAGGCTACCGTTGGTGGTGAGGGTTAATTCAAGGGGATTGCCATCCGGTTTTTTAATCTCCGCCAGCATCGCGATTAAGGTTTCTACATTCTTGCGAAGCAATGGCTCGCCACCCGTCAAGCGAATTTTTTCAACGCCAAGTGATGCAAAAATGACCGTGAGGCGTGTCATCTCTTCAAAGCTCAGCAGCGCGCTTTGTGACAGGTAAGGATAGTCTTGATCAAACACTTCTTTGGGCATGCAGTAGGTGCAGCGGAAGTTGCACCGGTCCGTTACTGAAATGCGCAAATCACGTAAAGGACGCCCACGCAAATCGACAGACCGGCTTGTGGGAGCGGCCAGACTGGACGGCATTACAGGGGCAAGGCCCTTGCCTTCATCGATGCGGATGGGGATAACGCGTTCAACCATGACTCAATTATGGCGGTGATTGGAATAGGGTGTTTAATTAAACAAAACCCCAATAAAGGGGTTTTGTTTGGCTTAGATTTCTTTCGGTACCGATTTTTCCTGCCCGCCGGTTTCGATCAGGACCATGGGGCCCTGCGGAAGTGCTGCTGGTGGCTTGGGTTCACGTACAACCCGCGTTTGAGCGGGCTCCGCTTGGATCTGGGTTTGGACTTCAGCTAATTTAGCTGTATCTGTCCCAACCCAAACCATGCCTGCCGATTCGATGACCTGCTGCAGTGGCTTCTCTTCGAGCGGGGTGAAAGCCACCTTAGGTAGCTCAGGCGCTGGAGCCGAAATCACGGGCTCTACTACTGCCACTGGTTTTGCAGGGGTAGGTGTAGTTGCTGCGGGCACGAAACTGGCTGCAGCGGATTCGGAGGGTTGTTGGACTGCGCCGTTATTGCGCTCGCTGTGATTCGAGCGTGGTGGGCGAGGTCCGCGACCACCCGATTGTGGGTTTGCCTTGCGAGCAGTAAAGCTGGCAGTCAGTTCGCTTGTAGGAATGGTTGCCGATGATCCAGCCATGCCCGATGGGGGCCATGCGCCACCAGCCGAGTAGCTGGTGATCACCGTTGCATTCACTTCTGCGCTACCTTCACCGCGCTCGGTGCGTTGCCCACGACCGCGGCCACGGCGATTGCGACCACGACCCCGGCGCTCATCACTACCCTCCGCCGCTGAATTGCTATCGGCTGTAGATGGAGCATCGCTTGGTTTGGAACTTACAGCGTCCGCATCGGTGCGCGCGACTTCAGGACGCTCGGTGCGACCATTGCGATTGCGGCCACGACCTTCTTGACGGGGTTTTGCTTCACGTGCGCCTTCTGTGTTTGCGCCTGCATCTGGAGCTGCACCTGCTGGCCGCTCACCGCGTTCGCTGCGTTCGCCGCGACGCCCACGATTACGTCCACGATCACCGCCGTTGCGATTACCGTCGCGGCCCGGAGCATTGCGACCGCGTGGAGCGGCAGGTGCTGGTTTGACTTCAGGTTCGCTGGACGAGAACAGGTTTTTGATGAAACCAAAGAAACCGCCCGAGCTAGATTGTGTATCGGCACTCGCAGTGCGCGCTGGACGTGGTTGAGCAACCGGTGCAGGTTGGCTTGGAGTAATACCTTTTACAGCAGCCTCAGGGCGCGCTTTTACATCGCCTTCTTTACGGCTTACTACGGTATCGGCTTCGAGTTCGCGCGCGGCTTCTTCAGCCATGACATAACTGGCTTTTTGATCATCAAGGCGAACATCGTCATGACGCAAGCGCTCGAGTTTGTAATGCGGTGTTTCCAAATGCTTGTTTGGAATCATTAAGACATTGACCTTAAAGCGACTCTCAATCTTGATGACTTCAGCGCGCTTCTCATTCAAGAGGAATGCAGCGACTTCCACTGGAACTTGCGTATGAATCGCGGCCGTATTTTCTTTCATGGCCTCTTCTTGAATAATCCGCAAGACTTGCAATGCAGATGATTCGGTATCGCGAATGTGCCCTGTGCCATTACAGCGTGGGCAGGCAACGTGGCTTCCTTCAGATAAGGCAGGGCGTAAACGTTGGCGAGACATTTCCATCAGGCCAAATTTAGAAATCTTGCCCATCTGAACACGAGCACGATCGTGACGCAGGGCATCGCGCAGGCGATTTTCGACATCCTTTTGACTCTTACTGGACTCCATATCAATGAAGTCAATCACAATCAGACCGCCAAGATCGCGTAAGCGGGCTTGACGTGCAATCTCATCGGCTGCTTCAAGGTTCGTACGCGTAGCAGTCTCTTCAATATCCGATCCGCGGGTAGCGCGTGCGGAGTTGACGTCGACCGAGACCAGGGCTTCGGTATGGTCAATCACAATCGCACCGCCAGAAGGCAGTGGAACGGTACGGGAGTAGGCCGTCTCAATTTGGTGCTCAATCTGGAAACGCGAGAAGAGCGGAACATCGTCTTGGTAACGTTTAACGCGCGGTAAGTTATCCGGCATGACAACCGACATAAAGGCCTGTGCCTGCTCAAAAATGTCGTCGGTATCGATTAGGATTTCGCCAATATCGGGCTGGAAGTAGTCGCGAATCGCACGAATGACTAGGCTGGACTCTAAATAAATCAAGAGTGGCGCGGAATTGCCTTGGGCTGCTTCATCAATTGCTTTCCACAACTGCATCAGGTAACTTAAGTCCCACTGCAATTCGACGGCGTCACGGCCAATACCAGCAGTACGGGCAATGATGCTCATGCCGTCGGGGATTTCAAGCTGAGCCATGGCCTCGCGCAATTCCTGACGATCTTCACCCTCAATGCGGCGCGATACGCCACCACCGCGGGGATTGTTTGGCATTAATACCAAGTAGCGGCCGGCTAGGGAGACAAACGAGGTGAGTGCAGCGCCTTTTTGGCCGCGCTCTTCTTTTTCTACCTGAACAATGATTTCTTGGCCTTCGCGTAAGGCTTCTTTAATGGTGGCATTGCGAACATCCACCCCATCTTTAAAGTAGGTTCTGGCTACTTCTTTAAATGGCAGGAAGCCATGGCGTTCTTCGCCGTAATTGACAAAACAGGCTTCGAGCGAGGGCTCAATGCGCGTAATAACGCCTTTGTAAATATTGCCTTTGCGTTGTTCGCGACCGGCAGCTTCAATATCAATATCGATTAATTTTTGACCATCGACGATGGCGACTCTCAACTCTTCTTGTTGAGTTGCATTAAATAACATGCGTTTCATAACACTCTCCTATGGGGGAGGATGTCGTTGCGCGGTGCGGTTGGGGACAGAGTTGGCGCCATCATGGGGATGTATTCCCAAGTGGCTTTACGAGTGTGGAACAAGCGTTTGCCTAGCACTGAGCTGGGCTTTAACCGATCTAAAGGGTATGAAGGTCGGTGCCACACTGGACACTCGCCGCAGAGACCTCCTTAAGGTCATCAATGCAGGCGCGTGCCTAAAAACTGTCTTCTAATCGCGGGTCGCGGCAAACGGCACACCAACCCTGCGCCTCATTAAAACGGGAGA
>JBIPON010000087.1:0-7188 GCA_044379065.1 Polynucleobacter sp.
CATTCCACTGGCGTATTTATTCTCACGCCCAAGCCTAAATCTATTTCAGCGACTCAACTGGACCATCGTCTTTCTGACATTTGATTTAATCGTCTTCGGCGCCTTCACGCGCCTAAGTGACTCTGGTCTGGGCTGTCCCGATTGGCCGGGGTGTTATGGCACTTCAAATCCGTTTCGTGCGATGGAGCAGATTCGTTTGGCGGAAGCGGCTATGCCAGATGGTCCAGTAACCGAAGTCAAAGCCTGGATTGAAATGCTGCATCGCTATTTAGCAATGACCGTTGGCGCATTGATTGTGTTGCAAGTCGGTCTAGCAATCACTAAAGCAAAAGAGCTAGGCACAAAAGCCGTCGGCGGAAGTCTTGGTTTGTTGGTTTTGGTTTGCCTGCAGGGCGCCTTTGGGGCATGGACGGTGACGTTAAAATTACAACCCATCATCGTATCGATCCATTTAATGCTCGCTTTAATCTTATTGGCCCTCCTCACCTGGTATGCACAGCAGCCTTGGCAGGGTAGTAGCGCCCCTGCTTATAAGCCCCTGCTGTCTGGAAAACTCCTTGCCATGAGTTTTGGGATTTTGTTCTGGCAAGTGTTTCTAGGGGCCTGGGTTAGCACCAATTATGCGGTGTTGGCGTGCCCGGATTTTCCGACCTGCATGGGTAGCTTCAGACCTGAGACCGATTGGAGTAATGCATTTACCCTTTGGCGCAAACTAGGGCTTGATGCACAAGGTGGTGCGATCTCTACGATTGCACTGCAGACGATCCACTGGACGCACCGGGTATTTGCCATAGCCGTCATGCTGGTATTGGGTTATTTTGCTTGGCATGCATGGCGTGGTGCTGGACACACACAAGCAGCATTACGTCGCTGGGCTATAGCGGTTGGCACCTTACTGGTGTTGCAAGTGCTGACCGGTATATCCAATGTTGTCTTTCAGTGGCCCCTAGTGGCTGCCTTATTGCATACCGCAGGCGCTGCTGCCCTTGTCCTGTGCTTAGTCCGAATGGCGGCGTGGGCCTCATGGAAACATGCTTTAGTAAGCCCTGGGCACATCGCATGAGTACTCAACCCCATGCCGTTGGATCTGCGGTGAGACCGATGCCGAAGTGGCGTCAATACGTGGTCTTAACAAAGCCGCGGGTCACGATGCTAGCCGTTTTTTGCGCCATCATCGGTATGTTCTTGGCTACTCCGGGCATGGTTCCGCTCTCGATACTCATCGGCGGAACAATTGGTATCTGGATGCTAGCCAGCGCTGCTTTTGCGGTCAACTGCTTGATTGAGCAAGCAGTGGATGCCAAGATGCGGCGTACTGCGTGGCGGCCATCGGCAACCGGTGAAATTTCATCATCCCACATTGTTATTTTCTCGCTCATCATTGGCGGTATTGGGATGGTAGTACTGTGGTATTTCACGAACCCATTAACGATGTGGCTAACTTTTGCCACCTTTGTGGGGTATGCCGTGATTTACACCTGGTTTTTAAAGCCAGCAACGCCGCAAAACATTGTGATTGGCGGCCTCTCTGGAGCAATGCCGCCAGCGCTGGGTTGGGTTGCGGTTACAAACTCGCTATCGGCCGAGGCGTGGTTACTGGTCTTAATTATTTTTGCTTGGACTCCCCCCCATTTTTGGGCGCTTGCTTTATATCGCCGCGAGGATTATGAAAAGTCTGGTCTCCCTATGCTGCCTGTTACACATGGCGAGCGCTTTACCTTATTGAACATCTTGCTTTACACCTTGATTTTGATTGCGGCTACTTTATTACCCTACATTTATGGCATGAGCGGTTTGCTGTATTTGATTGGCGCACTCATTTTGGGCCTGATTTTCTTGGCTTACGCAATTGCCTTGTATATATCCTATAGCGATCAACTGGCAAAGAAGACCTTTCGTTATTCGATCACCTACCTATCCCTGTTATTTGCCGTCTTACTAATAGACCATTATGTTTAGTTTGAATTTACGTTCTTTTCTGAAATTGGCCCCAAGTAAGATATTTGGACTATGCTTGTTATCGCTACTGATTGTTGGCATCCTGGGATGTAGTCCAAAGCCAAGCTTTAAGAACGTCGATATCACCGGCAGCACTGCGTTTGGTAACAACTTTAGTTTGCTCGATGCCAATGGCAATACAAAAACCATGGCCGATTACAAAGGCAAAGTGGTTGTAGTGTTTTTTGGTTTTACGCAGTGCCCCGATGTATGCCCTACCACCTTAACGGAGATGGATGAGGCGCTCAAACTACTTGGCCCCAAAGCCGATAAGGTGCAGGTCATTTTTATTACCGTCGATCCTGAGCGCGATACGGCAAGCGTATTGGCGCAGTACGTACCCGCATTTAATCCTCGCTTCGTTGGCCTTCGTCCTGCGGACGAAGCTGGCCTTGAGAAGGTAGCGAAGGACTTTCGGATCTATTATAAAAAAGTGCCTGGATCAAAGCCGGGCTCATACACGATGGACCATAGTGCAGGAAGTTACGTATTTGATCAGAATGGTCAGTTGCGGCTTTACATCAAGCATGCCCAAGGACCTGAAGTCTTGGCGCATGACTTGAAAAATATTTTGCAGTAAAACAGAAACGATTTAGGCTGCCGATGCCTCGAGTAGGCCGCGCATTTTCTTAAGGGCTGCCGTTTCAATTTGGCGTACCCGCTCTGCCGAGATACCATACTCTGCAGCTAGTTCATGTAATGTTTTGGTGCCATTACCCTCGGCATCCATTGAAAGCCAGCGGGACTGCACAATGTCACGGCTGCGATCATCAAGTTTACTTAAGGCTTGATCTAGCAAGGGACCATGTAAACGGCCTGCATCATTTGCTGCCATCACCCGGGTTGGCTCTTGGCTTTCATCGGCCAACCACTGAATAGGCGCATATGCCTCTTCATCGGAGTCGTCGCCATCCAAGGCAACATCGCCACCCGCTAAGCGCATTTCCATCTCGCGCACCTCTGCGCCTTTTACATCCAAGGCTTTAGCTAAGGCTTCCACCTCGGCTGCGCTGAGCGCATTCAGTGTTGGCTTGTTGCTGCGCAGATTAAAAAACAATTTGCGCTGCGCTTTAGTTGTTGCAAGCTTAACGAGACGCCAATTTTTTAGAATGTACTCATGAATCTCTGCTTTGATCCAATGAATCGCATAGGAAACCAGGCGCGCACCTTGCGTTGGGTCGTAGCGCTTGACTGCCTTCATTAAGCCAAGATTGCCTTCTTGTATCAGGTCTGCATGCGGAATGCCGTAACCCAAGTACTGGCGCGCAACCGATACAACCAGACGCAGGTGGGAGAGTACTAAGCCTTTCGCGGCATCAACGCTCTCGGTGCGTCGAAACTCTTGCGCTAGGTGTAACTCTTCCGCAGCGCTGAGCATTGGTAAGCGATTGACATAAGCAATGTAGGAATCCAATGTGCCAACCCCCAGTGAGGGCAGCATGGATGTGCTGAGGCTAGCGCTCATACTTCCTTGATACGAAAATGGCGCAGTAGCTATAGGAGACTTCAGTATGTTCTTTTGGACCATTGTTAACTTGTGATTATCAGTAGTAAGAATAACCTCATTTTAGCACTCTATTTAAGAGAGTGCTAATTTACTAATAATTTTATAAATTACTGATTTAATTGAATAATTCTGTCGAATACTGCTTTGCATTAAAGGGTATCAGGTCCTCAATAGCCTCTCCCTTGCCCAGGGCATAGATCAGTGGTTTAGCCTCCCCTTGGAAGGTTTGTGCCAAGGCACAAATAACCCCCCCTTTAGCCGTGCCATCCAGCTTGGTAACGACTAATCCGGTGAGGCCCAAGGCGGCATGGAAGGCCTTAACCTGGCTAATGCCGTTTTGACCAGTATTGCCATCGAGGACCAAGAGGATTTGATGAGGGGCTCCTGGCAAGGCCTTACCAATGACGCGCTTGACCTTTTTAAGCTCTTCCATCAAGTTATCTTGGGTTGCCAGGCGACCAGCCGTATCGATAATCAGCACATCACTTTTACGGGCAATGGCAGCGTGGATTGCGTCATGCGCCACAGCGGCAGCATCACCGCTTTCTTGGCTCACCAGGTCTACGCCGTTGCGCACTGCCCACTCTTTTAGCTGATTGCGTGCAGCTGCTCGAAACGTATCGCCTGCAGCCAATAGAACAGCGCGTTCTTGCGACTGAAAATGGTGGCAGAGTTTGCCGATCGTCGTGGTTTTGCCGGCGCCATTGACGCCAACGACAAGCCACACTTCCGGCTGGTGTGCCGATTGCATGAATAGGGGATTGGGATTGGCTTCCAGGCTAGAAAGCAGAGTACTAACAGCATCAATTAGAAGTGCTTGCAGTGCTTCTGGGGAAGCCGCTTTTTCAGACTTCGCGGCGGCGCGTAGGGTCTCCATCAGCCGCTCCGTAGTGGGTAATCCCACGTCACTTTGAATCAGTGACTCTTCAAGCGTGTCAAACCATGCCTCATCGGTACGACTTGATTTAAACAGGGACCCTAGGGTTTTACGTAATCCAAACATTGTCGATACAATCCATTTGAGGGCATATGTGTTCTATATGTGCATCTTATCAACTAAATCTAACATGATGGCGGTCTTGTCCATGCAATCTTCCCATTTACGCAATGGCGTTTTCGTATTGCTGTGCCAACTGGCCTTAGCTGGATTTCAGCTAGCGCAGGCGCAAACGAAGCCCGAGTCGACACAGACTCATGAATACCAGCTGGCCAATGGCCTGAAGTTAATTGTTCGTGAAGATAATCGTGCCCCGACAGTAGCGCATATGGTTTGGTACAAAGCTGGCTCAATGGATGAAACCAATGGCCGCACGGGAGTAGCCCATGTTCTTGAGCATATGATGTTTAAAGGTACTAAAACAGTTAAATCGGGTGAGTTTTCAAAACGGGTTGCGGCAATGGGTGGTCGCGAAAACGCCTTCACCTCAATGGACTACACCGCCTATTTTCAACAAATTGAGCGGAGCAAATTAGCTGAAGTCATGCGCCTTGAAGCAGACCGCATGAATAACCTTAACTTTGATGATGCGGAATTTGCCAAGGAAATTCAGGTAGTCATGGAAGAGCGTAGGCTGCGTACCGAAGACAAAGCATCAGGCTTGCTCTATGAAAATCTCATGGCAACGGCATATAAAGCAACGCCCTACCGCCACCCCATTATTGGCTGGATGAATGATTTAGAAAACATGGTGCCCAATGATGCGCGCCAGTGGTACCGAGATTGGTATGCGCCAAACAATGCAACGGTTGTCATTGCCGGCGATGTTGATCCAGAGAAAGTGCGTGCCATTGCTGAAGCAACATATGGAAAGTTGAGTTCACGCGAGTTACCGATACGCAAGCCACAAAACGAACCAGTCCAGCGTGGCACCAAGCAGGTAATTGTGAAAGCTCCGGCTGATACGCCACAATTGGCGATGGCCTGGAAGGTGCCTCACATTAATCCTGCAAAAATTGAAGAATACGAGCCATACGCACTCGCTTTACTGGCGGCAGTCTTGGATGGCTATGACAATGCAAGACTGAATCGGACCCTAGTAAAGCAAGACAGAATAGCCAACACGATAGATGCGGGTTATGACATGGTTGCCCGTGGCCCCCAGCTATTTATGATTCTCGGCACCGTGGCGAAAGGCAAGACAGTGGCGCAACTGGAAAATGGGATCCGGTCGGTTTTGTCTGAGCTTAAAGCCAAGGGTATTACTGCAGCCGAGTTAAAGCGCATTCAGGTACGCATCTTGGCTGACAAAATTTACAAACGCGATTCCATTTTTGGTCAAGCCATGGAAATTGGTAGCTCTGAAATTGCAGGCGTCTCCTGGAAGCAGCTTGATCCTATCTTGGATCGACTGCAGGCAGTTACGCCAGAACAGGTACAGGCAGTGGCTAGAAAGTATTTGATTGACGATACGCTGACGATTGCGACACTAGAGCCGCAAGCCAGAGGGGCATCTAAGTTGCCATTCAAAGCATTTTGAACGAGAAAAATATGAGTCCATTACCCCGCATTCGATCAACCTTGCTTCAATTAATTGGTTTGGCCAGTTTTGTCTTTGCTAGCAGCGCCAATGCCATCTTGCCAATTGAAACCCTTGATACTGTAAAGGGGGCAAAGGCGTACTTTATTCAAACTAAGGCATTGCCCATCATTGATGTGGAAGTCTCGATTGATGCTGGTAGTCGCTATGACCCCGATAATAAAAATGGTGTCGCTGCTTTAACGGCACAGTTATTGACCTTGGGGACTGGCAGTGGCAAGTCGAGCTTGAGCGAAGCGCAAATTGCCGATCAGATCGCTGACCTTGGCGCTAGTATTAGCGTGGCCGCAAGCGGTGAGCGAACAGTATTGCGGATACGTAGCTTAAGCCGTACTGATTTGCGTGGGCAGGTGGTGCAGTTGGCTTCTTTGATTTTGGCAAAGCCGAGTTATGACAGCAAAGTCCTTGATCGTGAAAAGCAGCGTCTGATTACTGCATTACTCGAAGCCCAAACCAAGCCAGAAACCATTTTGCAGCAAAACTTGCGTAAAGCCGTTTACGGAAAATATCCGCTGGCTTACTTTCCAACACCAAAAACAGTAGCTGCAATCACTGCTGCTGATTTACGAAACTTTCATAGCAGTCTCTATCGCGGTGATCGTATTAGCGTCAATATCGTTGGTGATCTCGATCGTGCGCAGGCTAACGCCATCGTGCAGACTCTATTGGCTGGCCTGCCACAATCGGGTCCGGCCATTGCCCCGCTACCGGTGATGCAGCAAACCCCCCAGGGACCATTGAGCCAGCGCGAAGTACGGATTCCGTTTGATACACAGCAAGCCCATATTGCCATGGGCATGACGGCCATTACCCGCAACAATCCTGATTTTTTCCCACTGATGGTTGGAAATTACGTTCTGGGCGGCGGCGGATTTGTATCCCGTTTAATGGCTGAAGTTCGTGAAAAGCGCGGACTTGCTTACAGTATTAATAGTTATTTTGCGCCTGGTAAGGATGCGGGGTTTTTTGAAGCAGGTATGCAAACGAAAAAAGACCAAGCTATTTTGGGCTTGGAAGTAATGCAGAAAACGATTAGCCAATTTATTGCAGATGGCCCAAGCGAAGAAGAGTTGTTGGCCGATAAATCTAATTTAATTAATGGCTATCCTTTGCGACTCGATAGCAATCGAAAGCTATTGGATAACT
>JBIPON010000088.1:0-7154 GCA_044379065.1 Polynucleobacter sp.
TAACATCCGGCACAGCATTGATTGCTACCGCAACCCGCTGGCATCCGATGTACCTCATTCTGCTTGGTGCTGTTTTGGGATTGCTGGGAGTAATCTAATTTTACTTGAGGGCTTGGTAGGTCATGATCCCGAGGAAGGTCAGTACAAGCGAGCCAATCACGTGCAATAAAGCAGTGCCTACTGCCCAGGTGTATTCACTACGCTGCATCATCTCAAGCACTTCTGCAGAGAAACTTGAGAAGGTCGTCAGCCCGCCCAAAAAGCCAGTAATAATAAATAAACGCCACTCTGGTCCGATGGCTGCATTGTTGCCAAAAAAGGCAACCGCAATCCCAACCAAATAACCGCCAAACAAATTAGCCAACAAGGTGCCCAGGGGGAAGCCCGATACCATCCCCGCGCCCAAGACATTAAAGCCAGCACGCAATAGCGCACCGAAGCCCGCTCCACAAAAGATCGCTACCAGTGATGTCCCCATACCCTGATTGTAGTTAATGGATGAGGAAGGACAGCATGCTAATGGAACTCATTTCAATGCCATTGGTGATAATTTCAACCTGCTCACCACCGCCTTGTAATGCTAAGGGGTACAAAGCAGGCCAATAGTGCTCTGGGGTTGGAATGGATAGCCGAGCCGCATCGCCTGCCCCTTGCCAGTCCAGCAAAGGCGGATGCTGATGAGCCAAAATCTGGCTGGTAAAAAACCGATTGAACTCATTTGCCCATGGCAGCGGAGCTGCTTCTGAGTCCCAATCGATTAAGCGTAAGTTATGTACGATGTTTCCGCTGCCCAGAATCAGGATGTTTTCATCACGCAAGGGCGCTAATTGTTTAGCTAGTGTGTAATGCTCCTCGGCGCTGAGCGATCCATCTAAGCTCAGTTGCACTACCGGCACATCGGCATTTGGATACAGATAGCGCAACACCGACCACGCCCCATGATCGATTCCCCATTCGTGCTCTTCCAAAACCACCGCTTGCTTTAACAAAGACTGGACGCGCTGCGCGAGGGCCGGACTGCCCGGCGCAGGATATTGAATTTGAAACAGGGTCTCAGGAAAACCACCAAAATCATGAATGGTTTTGGGCTGCTGCATTGCCGTAAGCCAAACGCCCCGCGTCAGCCAATGGGCTGAGATCAGAAGAATGGCATCGGGTTTATGGAGGCGCCTGCCGAGGGCCGCCCAGCTATCGGTGTGGCGGTTCGGCTCTAAAGCGTACATCGGGCTGCCATGCCCAATAAAAACTGCGGGCTGGCGGTGCTTGCTCATTTCCGGTGGGAGGCAGGCTTCAACCGAAAACTAAGGGCATGAATGCCGCACTGAATTGTGGCAATTAGCCAAATACATAACCTGTATGGGCAGCAACCAAAGCAAACAAAATGGCCAAGCTGGTCGCGACCGCCAACATCACGATCAAGGTGATGATCTTTTTATTGATCTCGTCTTTACTTTCTTTATGCCACTCATTCATAACTCATCCTTCAAACGTGCGTATTTAAGTGCAAATTGCAATACCGCAATTATCCACTATATGGCTGGCGACTAGGCGGGTTGCCGAGTGCTTTAGCGGCCGCGGCCGGCTTTGCGCATCATTCCTTTTCCGCCACCAAAGCCACTGGGTGGCTTGCCGCCAGCGCCCTGAGGACCTTTACCGGCAGGGGGACGAACAGGCGGTTTAGCGATCACTGGGCGGGCTGGGGTCTTTGCAGCGGGTTTTTTTTCTTCAGTCACGTTGTGCTCCTGTGGATATCATATCGTCATGATAAGTGCCTTTTCGATAGAAGCAATAGCCGTCAATGCGATTCCGCTCATTTTGGCCATCACCATTCATGAGGCGGCGCACGGTTATATTGCCAAACGGCTGGGGGACAATACTGCCTTCCTACTCGGAAGGGTGACCTTAAATCCCTTTAAACACATCGATTTAGTCGGTACTTTGGTGATTCCTTTAACTTTAATTCTCCTGAATTCAGGCTTTTTAATCGGCTATGCCAAGCCGGTGCCGGTTCGCTTTGATCGACTGAAAAACCCCAAAATCGACATGATTTGGGTTGCCTTAGCAGGACCTGGGTCTAACTTCATACAGGCGATTGCCTGGGCCATCTTGTGGTTTATGCCGCCACTCTTGGGCATCGATGAGCCCTATTTGGGGGCGGTTGCCAAAGCGGGAGTGATGTGGAACATCAGTCTCCTCGTCTTTAATCTGTTGCCGATTCCGCCGATGGATGGGGGGCGAGTCCTTACCGGCCTATTGCCTTACCGCCAGGCCGTGTCCTTTAGCCGAATTGAGCCTTGGGGCTTTTTTATCGTCTTAGGCCTAGCCATCAGCGGATTGGTAAGCGATTGGTGGATGCAGCCTTTAAGTAACTTCTTTTTATCGATCATCCGTTTATTAATGTGGCCCCTGCAGTACTTACTGTAAAAAAGTAGCGGCGCTTGATTAAAAGGGCGGCGAATTGGGTTATGCTGATCCGGTAATTACCCTTTCCATTTATAAGGAGATCACATGTCCACTTATTCCCTCACTACTACCACGGGCCTGCGCATCTTGGCAGCATCCATCATCGTGATTACAGCCAGCCCGGCTTTTGCGCAGTTTCAAAAAGCAGAAGATGCCATTAAATACCGCCAAAGCGCATTCAGCCTGATCGGAACTCACTTCGGACGGATTGGTGCAGTTGTCAAGGGAGAGGTGCCATACAACAAAGATGATGTTGCTAAAAATGCAGCCATCATTGCAACCTTATCCACCCTGCCATGGCAAGCTTTTGGCGCTGGCACAGAAGGTGGCAAGGCGCAACCCGGAATTTGGACGGATGCAGCTAAATTCAAAACAGGATCAGAGAAAATGCAGACCGCGATTGCTGAACTCAATCAAGCAGCGCAGTCAGGCAATCTGGAGAACATCAAAAAGGCATTTAGCGCTGCAGGACAAACCTGCAAAGCCTGCCATGATGACTTTAGAAAGAAATAATTCCTAGAGCATAGAGCAGTAGGAGGGCAATTGAACACAGCGATAGCAATGCAGTGAGTCGCTGTGCTGCCCCGTCTTTGGAAGCATGGAGTGCGGAGGCAGGCAGACCACTGCCAGCGCGCTCCATATCCACTTCTTTATCGCCCTGAATCATCGGCAGCACGATTGATACACGCTTTACCCATTGGTAGTAGGCAATGGCCAAAAGGTGCAAACCAATTAATCCAAAGAGAATGTTGGAATTCAATGCATGAATGCTGCTGAGCAAACTGACGGTAGCGTTGGGCACGTACTTGGCAAGCGGCCCTTGAAAGGCAATGTCATCGTCCGTAAATAAACCGGTGCTGGCTTGAATACCAAGCACCAGCAATAATGCAATCACCGATAGGCTGCCCAGAGGATTGTGACCGAGGCCACCACCCTGCTTGCCACTGAGAAAAGCAATGAGGCGCTGCGGGCTTGGAACAAAGGTGATGAAGCGCGAGTGCACGGCGCCAATAAACCCCCACAGCACCCGAAACAAAACTAAGCTCAACACAGCATAGCCAAAGTAAGCATGCCACTGCATCCAATAGCCGCCGATATTGACGCAGATCACCGCGCCCGCAATGCAGACGACTAGCAGCCAATGAAACAGCCTGGTTGGTAAATCCCAAATGCGCAGGGTTCTTTTCATAAAGAAAAGAATAAAGCAATCCCACGACCAATGCTAGCCGTGGGACTGATTGTGTGATGCCCTAATCGATCTTAGGTAACTCTTTTTGAATGATCTTCAAACCCTCGCGCAGAATAGAATCATAGCGATCACGCTCAGCACGAATGGTTTCTGGGTTCCATTCAAAAAAGCCTTCGCCGGTCTTCATCCCCAGCTTGCCGCTTTTAGCGCGATCACCCAAACAGTTCGCGATGTTGGGTGAGTTATTCAGTGAGGGATAAATACTCGCCCCTGCTGCAGCATGAATCTCTATACCTGCATGATCGCGCTGCATCACTGGGCCAGCTGCAAGGTAGCGAAAACCAAAACCAAAGCGGACGGCTTTATCCACGTCTTCTGGCGTAGCGATGCCTTCGTCGATCAGATAAAACGCCTCGCGCGAAAGTGCATGCTGCAAGCGGTTTGCCAAAAATCCATGCAAATCTTTTTTCACCATCACTGGCACCATACCGCATGCAGTCATTAGGCGCGACAAACTCTCTGCCACCATCTTTGCGGTCTTCTCGCTACACACAACTTCAACACACGGCACAATGTGCGCAGGCATAAAGAAATGTAAGCCAATCATGCGGGCTGTTGTTTTGAGGCCAGCTGCAATTTCACTAATGGGAAAGCTGGAGCTATTGCTCGCTAATACTGTTTCAGGCTTAGCCCGCTTTTCCAGTTCGGCAAAGAGTGATTGCTTTAAGTCAAGGCGCTCGGGTATGCACTCAATCACCAAATCCACATCGGCCCAATCGACTTCATCCAAGGAGCCAGCTACAGTCAATAAATGAATGCGATTCTTATAACCCAATTCCGTCATGGCATTGGCAAAGTAATTGGGCAAATGCGCACGGCGCTCGGTGGTCAACTCAACGACTTGCGTAGCGCAGCCGCCACGTGCGCATACGGCCGCAACATCGGCGCCCATAGTGCCGCCACCGATAATGACGACCTTGGTTTCCGCTGGGGTGAATAACATTTCATTTTCCTTTTAGTAATGGTGCGGAACGTGTTGCTGCTGGCACCATAAAATCAAAATCGCAACCTACATCGGCCTGCGTCACCGTCGTTTGATAAAGATGGCGGTAGCCTGTGGCCGGGATATTTAAGCGCACTGCGGGCGGGGCTAATTCAGCAAGACGGCGGGCAATTTCTGCATCATCCACTAGCAACTCAATGCGGCGTGCATCCACATCCAATTCAATCACATCGCCATTGCGCACAATTGCTAGGGGGCCATTTTCTGCCGACTCGGGGGTAACGTGCAAGACGATGGTGCCAAAAGCAGTCCCACTCATACGCGCATCGGAGATCCGCACCATATCTTTGACTCCGGCCTGCGCAAGCTTTTTGGGGATCGGCAAATAGCCTGCCTCTGGCATGCCGGGGGCGCCCTTTGGACCCGCGTTTTGCAAGACCAACACATCATCCGCTTTGACATCCAAATCATCTCGATCAATGCGCAGCGCTAAATCTTCTAGCGAACTAAACACCACCGCGCGGCCACGGTGCTTGAGCAAAGCCGGTGATGCTGCGGAGTGCTTAATTACTGCACCACGGGGGGCTAAATTGCCTTTTAATACAGCTAAACCACCAACTGGGAAAATCGGCTCTTGCGCAATCCGAATGACTTTGCGGTTGCGCGTCACGGGGGCAGCATCAATCTCTTCGCCCAAGGTTCTGCCACTCACTGTCATGCAATCCAAATACAGTAGGGGTCTCAGTTCACGCAATACTGCCATGAGTCCACCATCTTCATTGAGGTGTTCCATGTAATGCATGCCACTGGGTTTTAAATCGACCAGCACTGGCACATTACGACCCAAACGATCAAATGCGTCGAGATCAATTTTGACGCCTAAGCGAGCAGCAATTGCTGTGAAATGAATTAAGGCATTGGTTGATCCGCCAATCGCATGCAGCACTGTCAAGGCGTTGGTCAGTGACTCTAAAGTCAGAATGCGCGCTGGTGTTAACGCTTTATCGGATGGCATCTGCGCCAATTCCACTGCCCTGCGCCCCGTGAGTTCAGCTAAGCGAAAGCGTTCGGCCATCACTGCAGGTACTGCGGCGGTTCCAGGAAGACTCATGCCGGCCGCCTCCACCATGCAAGCGATGGTGCTAGCGGTGCCCATCACCATGCAGGTGCCAGTAGTGGGAGCGAGTTTTTCATTGACCGCATCAATTTCGGTTTGATCGATTTCATTGGCGCGGAACTTAGCCCAATAGCGTCGGCAATCCGTGCAAGCACCCAAGCGATCGCCTTGATACGTTGTAGTTAGCATCGGTCCGGTAGGAATTGAGATCACGGGCACATCCACACTGGCCGCGCCCATCAGTTGCGCTGGTATGGTCTTATCGCAACCGCCAATCAAGATGACGGCATCGACGGGTTGCGCACGCATCATTTCTTCGGTATCGAGCGCCATCAAATTACGGAGATACATACTCGTTGGAAAAGCAAAGGACTCATGCACCGATATGGTCGGAAAAACCATGGGCATCCCGCCGGCTTGCATCACACCACGCTTGGCAGCCTCAATCATTTGCGGCACGTTGCCATGGCATGGATTGAAATCACTGAAGGTGTTCGTAATGCCAATAATCGGTCGATCGAGCGCACTGTCACTAAAGCCCATAGCCTTGATGAAGGCTTTTCGTAGAAATAGGGAGAAACCAGCATCTCCGTAACGGGTTAAACCCTTACGCATGCCGCTTGGATTGTCATTGGAGTTCGCTGAATTGCTCAAAGGGGTTTTCCTGTTGATATCGGTCTGAGAAAGTGGTGAATTTGTTAAATCCACTTACAATAGCGCATTATTTCAATAAAAATAGTAGTGAGACATGATCCCCGTCAATTCGGTGTTGCAGGTCGGTTTGTTTCCAGAAATTATGCAAGCGGAAATCAACCGAAGCCTGAAAACAGTGCATTTAACTAATCCCCAAGAATCGGTTCCTCCCGGTTCCTATGAGGCGATCCTCACGCGCTCCAACACCCCGATTCCCGAAAGCCTGCTCCGCCAAATCCCGAACCTGAAGGTCATCGCATGCTGCGGAGTTGGCTACGACAACCTTCCTTTGGATTACCTCAAGGCCCACGGCATTCAAGCAAGCACAACCCCGGGCGTTCTCAATGATGCCGTGTGTGAGCTGGGTGTTGGCCTTCTGTTTGCGTTGCTGCGTCGCCTCCCTGCAGCCGATCTATTTGCCCGTTCTGGTGCATGGCAAGAGCAAGCATTCCCCATTACAACAACATTAGCCGGCAAAACGGTTGGTATTGTGGGCTTAGGGCGAATTGGCCAAGACCTAGCTAAGCGCCTTGAGGCATTTGGCGTGACCATCGCGTATACCGGGCCTGCCGCTAAAAATAGTCCTTACCCGTTTTATCAGAGTGCAGTTGCGCTGGCCGAGGCAGCCGATGTGCTGATATTGACCTGTCCAGGCGGTCCCGAAACGGAACGCATGATCGATGCTGCGG
>JBIPON010000089.1:0-7148 GCA_044379065.1 Polynucleobacter sp.
GTGCTGGATAACGGCATGCTTCCCCTGAAGTGCCAAGATCGCGAATTCGGACTGCAAAATCTGAAGGGGCGAAGGGCTATTTTTTGTTGGAAGTAAGCAGATTGCACTCATAACTTTGCCCCTTGTTTGCATCCACCACTAATCCAACCCTCTGTCTTTGCATAGTGCACTAGGGATCCAAAAGTAATTCCGCCCCTACGATCATCGAACGAGGATCGGATAACAGTAAATGCATCCTCAGAGAAGCGATCAGGCGCTCCAAGACTCCATCTACGGCCCATGTCCTCTGAATCGCTCCAGCCGATAGCTTCAATGCTCCAAATTACATTCCTGTAGATTTCATAATCACAGTCAGGATCAATAGATTCGAGCATTTCCATGACCCACGCTCGATTTCTCGGCGTGTCGGGAGGGGGGTATCTGTCATGTTTGAGGCGTCCACTTGGATGAGACGCGGCTTTGGGTGGAAACCACTCCTCATGGAGCTTTTTTACTTGATCGGTACATTCAATCAAATTACCTCGCCCTGACCAGCCGGTAACCGTTAAAAATCGACCGGATGTATACATCTCTAAGCCATTGTGGTTCCTGTTTGGCATGGGTAGCTTAGATAGGCAAAACATTCGGATGCCTAACTTGCTTGGTGATACTTCTGCATAAGGTTTGCCTAGTCTAAGCCATAGCTCCTTAAGCTGCAGATCTGTTAATCCCGCCTTTTTATCTATATCAATGCCGACTATGAATAGTGATTCACCATCCTCTGTGCAGGATATTGGCGCCCCGTTGAGAACATAACCAACGCCGAGATTATCTTCTGATGAAGCTAGTTGCAGCGCCAGATTAAATCCCAGGTGATTTACTGGATCGTGCGCATCAACTTTATATCCATTTGTTGGATGAATCGGATATTTGGCAAATTTTCCATTCTGATCAGGCATGCCAGCTCGCCACAGAATCCATTGGTTCCGTGATTTCATAAGCGAGGGTATTGGATTTGGATTTACGTGGCCTAAAGTCATCATTCGGCCTCAAACTCTGCAATATCTTTCGCATCTTGCAATGTGTCTTGCCAGATTGAGAGAAAATCATCCCCAACTCTTACCCAGTAGCCTTTCTCGTCAGAGCCGCCAACAACTAACATTACGCCTTTGCATTTGCGCCAATAGTTGCCTTTAGAAGATAGCTTCCATTCGGTGTTTCTTTCGTTTGGGTAGCTCATTTGACTGCCCCCTCAATTCGAGAGTTAACCCAGCTATCGATTACATCGCTAGGCCAGCCAGTACTTCTTGCTGTTAGGTGAATCCCTCTTGGAAAAGAGTTTTCTCTGATTAATTTATAAATTGTTGATGGCTTTAAGCCAGTTACTCCGCATACTTCACTGATGCGATAAATTCGTCTGTCCATTCTGCACGCTCCTGTATTTAAAATGCAGTGAAGTTACGTAACTCCACATACAGAGGCATTGTCCAAAGCTGAAATTTCTTTTAACTGGTTAAATCAGATTTACTTTTCAGGATTCTTTAATTTCTTTGACCCAAACACTGATAGTTTTATAGGTTATTGCCACCGTAGCTTCATCTTTAAAAACAATACGCTCTCGCTCCGTATCATTTTGATGAACAATGCCTTTATTAATGCCTTGCGCTATTACCTTGTTTCTAAGCCACACATGATTTTGGTTTGAATATACATCCATCAACTCCTCAAGCAGTAACCTAAGAGGGTGTTTTTTCCTTTTTCGAGGGCCTCGCGAAATAACTCTATTTCGTGCGCTTGTTCCATTTAAAATTCTGTCGGCTGATTCGAGTAGTAGTTCCCTTAGTTTTTCATCGGGTAAGTTGTTCTCTGCCACTAGCCTGTCATAAACTTTGTTGAGGGTTGGGTCCTTTTTCTTTTTCTTAAATAGTTCTTCAACTGTTAAAAATGCCAGCTCAATTGATGCGTTGCGATCTCGGCGTAAGTGAAGATTGTTTTGCTTCCTGGTATAAGCAAATACAAGCCTTAGAAGCTCATCGTTGTTATCTCGAATAGATGATTCATTTCTGTGCCTAGCAATACTGCGTCTAAGGTAACGTTCTAACTCTAATTTCTGATAGTTTGGCCTTTCTGTAATCATGCAGCGCTCCTAAGCTGACTCACATTTATTCGCCTCACACCATATGCCTGACTATCACACCAGTCCGCAAACCATTGCATCATCTTGATACGGTCATTCATGAAGTTTGTGCGTAAATAGGCTCTACGAACCTGGCTCTTTTCAGAATGATCAAGCTGCCTTTCAATGGCATCAGAATTAAAGCCATGTTCATTCAGTACATCCGTAATTAATGAGCGCATGCCGTGTGCTGTAACCTTAAACCCTAGCCTATGAAGAGCAAGTCTTAGTGTGTTCTCCGACATGATCTTATGCTTGCCGCCGCCTGGAAAAACAGAACTATCATCACCGCGGTAAGTTAGGGGGTGAATAGTCTTTAGTGCCGCAACTGCCTGAGTGGGCAAGGGGACTTGGCGCTCTCTGCCACTCTTCATTCTGGTGCTGGGTACAGTCCAAAATCCTGCATCTAAATCAATTTCTCGCCACAAGGCGCCGCGAATGGAGTTATCACGCAAGCCTGTATAAAGCGCTAGCCTAAGAGCGCATACCGTTTTAGCGTCCAGTATTTGTTCAGTGCCAGTTAGATTGAGTTTTCGGATCAGCTCAGCAACGTCGGCTTGGGGCAGGGCGCTGAAGTGAACTACGGGTGGCTTTTTAAAGTAGGGGTTATCAGCCATATCACGGGCTGGATTAGTGGTTCCACGGTGCGTAGCCCTGGCGTGTGAGAATATTTGGGAGGCAATTGCGCGCGCTCTGCGGGCAGATTCCTTCTTGCCTTTGTCGTATGGCTCCTTAATGACGGTATACAGGTAAGCCTCTTTAATTGCATCGATTGGCAGTCTGTCTAGATCAGGCAATAAATACCGGCGTAACAACCCCTCATTGCGCTCGTAGTGGTGCGTACTCCACTCCGATTTGTTGTGTGCTAGCCAGTCTCTAGCAATAGCCCCGAACGTAGCATCGCCTTTGATGATTTGATTTGCTTTGGCTAGGCGTTTAGCAGTCGAAGCGTTATCGCCTTTGGATATGTGCTGCTTTGCCTCGAGCGCTTTAGCTCTAGCAATCTGAAGGGAGACCGTTGGGTATGCACCAAGGCCAGTGGATGTTTCTTTGCCATCGAGCCTATAACGGTAAACCCAAGTACGACTGCCGTCGGGACGGATGCGTAAGCGTAGGCCAGCACCATCATTTAAGTAGTACACCGCATTTTTAGGCTTAGCAGCCTTACACGATGCCTCAGTCAATATCTTTTCAGCTGCCATCTGTATTCTCCAGTACCCACTCCAGTACCCAATTTTAGCGTAGCTTTTGGTGAAATGTTATGAAGCTTGATAACTTAAAGTACCCATATTTATTGGGTTTAAAGGCTATTTGTAGATCTTGATGAAGTTTAGTAAAGTGTAATTTGGCGGACACCCTCTCCGCCAATCATTTTTAAGTACTCAACTTAATCCATTTGGACGCTGACCATGAATGTAGCTCGTCGCAGTATCGGCCTTTTCCTGGCATCTCTCTCCCTTTGCGTTAGCTTTGCCCATGCCGAAAGCAGGGCGGATCTGGACCGTAGCGCGCGAACCGTACTCAATCAATTAGTTGCTAGCAATGCCAATGCAAAAAAGTTGAATGAGAAAGCGATTGCTATCTTGGTATTTCCAGTGGTAACCAAGGCTGGTTTGATTGTGGGCGGCCAATATGGTGATGGTGTTTTATTGCGGGGCGGAAGACCGGCAGCCTATTACAACACTGCGGGTGGCTCATATGGCCTACAGGCAGGAGCGCAGCAGTTTGCTTACGTCTTATTCTTCATGAAAGAATCTGCACTAAATGCCTTAGATTCGACTCAGGGATTTGAGATTGGGGTGGGACCAAGTGTTGTGTTGGTTGATCAGGGGGTAGCTAGTTCGACAACCTCAATCACTGCCCAAGACGATATTTATGCCTTCATCACCGCTCAAAAAGGTGCCATGGCGGGCATTGGTATTCAGGGCAACAAGATTACGAAGCTTGCAAAGTAAACGGACGTTTTACTCTAGCGTCAGGACAAAGTTAAAGATCGACATTATCCAGGGCTAGTGTGCTGAGGTGATCGGTATCAGCCCAGTGCTCAACGGACCAGGTCTCCCCATCGTAGGCAATCCAATTTAAGGATGTATTAGGGACTATTGCCACTCGCGCCTGATCTAACGCTTGTTTGGTGGCAATGCGGTACATCATGTCGAGGGTGCCGCCATGACTCACCACCAAAATGGTTTGACCGGCATGTGCGGCGACCAGCATCGCCAAGGCGCGCTGCGCCCGTTCATGAAACTGTTGAATGCTTTCGCCACCACCTAAGTCATGCTGGATTTCCCGTGCCAGGTGCGCTTGCCATACTTCAGGCACTGCATGCGGCGCATCATCTAAACGTAGACCCTGCAAAACCCCAACATGCCGTTCCCGGAATATGGGGTTAAGAGTGATGCCAATCCCCAGTGCATGCGACACCTGTTTGGCGGTATCGGCTGCGCGCTGCAAATCGCTGGAGTAGAGGTGATCGAATGCGTGGCCCGCACGCTGCAACGATTGTGCTAAGAGCTGGGCCTGCGTTTGTCCATGGTTATTCAGTGGGATATCGATGTGGCCCTGCATGCGACGTTCGGCGTTCCAGTCGGTTTCGCCATGACGGGCAAAACAAATGCGGGTGATCGTGCTCATGGCTTATTGCGTAAGGGGTTTTTCAGTAGTTTGTTTAGAGATCTCAATTGCATCGAGATTAAACCCTTTTTCCTTTAAGCGTTGCAACAGCGCTTCGTAGGCTTTGGGTTCAACGGTTTTGCTGCGCGACAAAATCCACAGGTATTTGCGGCTTGGCTCACTGACGGCGGCGAGCTGGTATTGCGGATCCAAATCAATCACCCAGTAGTTGCCCCAAACAAAGGGCAGAAAGGAGAGCCAGGCTGGCGCAAAGCGGACTTTTAATTTGGGCGAGTTTGCATCCCCGACTTGTTTAGCCTCGCCGAGTGCGTCAGTTATTGAGCTATCTTCTTTTTGGCAACGATTGAGAACCTGTAGCATACCATTGGGTTGTAAGGCATACGTTGCGCTGGTGTTGGCAATACAGCGCTTCTGAAACCAGTTGGGATACTTGGCTACCTCATACCACGTACCCATGTAGCGCGGTACATCGAGCGAGGCAATCGACTCGAGCGGCGCAGGCGATGCCTCGCTGGATTGGGCCTGGGCCGATGCCAATGGAACCCATGCACTCAAACTGAAGCAAAGTACAGCGATCAGCGATCGACTAAGAAGGCGCGTGATTGGATTTATTGTGTTCATACCAATACTGTATACCTTTCAATGCCACCCTTGCTAAGCCGATTGCGCTATATTGATATATGGACAATAAGATACGCAAAGCAAGATGAGTCAATCACTAAAAAGAGTGCTAATTGCGCTTGGCGCATTTATAGCCGCCTTGTTGATTGGGATTGCTTACCTCAGCACCCTGATTAGCCCTGCCAAACTAACGCAGATGCTTATTCTAGAGGTGCGTGAAACAACAGGGCGTGAGCTGACAATCGCAGGGCCGGTGCGTTTGGGATTTTTTCCAAGGATCGCCGTATCGGCAGAGCAAGTGAGTTTAAGTAATGCGGCCTGGGCCAAGAAACCACAAATGGCAAGCCTAGAAAAAGTAGCCTTAGAAATCAGTCTTTTGCCATTACTGAGTCGCCAGATTGAAATAAGCAGCATTCAATTATCGGGATTGGTCTTGGATTTAGAAACCAATGCAAAGGGTGATGGCAATTGGCTGATGGGTGATCTTGCTGCGCCGAGTGGTGCGGCATCCTCCTCGCCCGGCGTGGTACAAGCCGATGCAAAAAAATCAGCCAGTGATGCCGATGCCACAGACCGTAATGTGGTGTTGATAGAGAACCTCAATTTAATCAATGGCCAGATTAATTACCGGCCGAGTGGTACTGCCGTCAGTAGCTATGGGATTTCGCGTTTGTCGATGCAAAAGAATGGCGCTGAGACGGCGATCAATGCTGACCTAAAGCAGAACGCATTTACGCTGGCGATCAAAGGCAAAATGACGTCAATTCGAGAGGTCTTACGCAGCATAGGGACAGAGGCAATCGACGTCAATTTCGATTTTGAAGTGACGCTGGCCGGCAAACCATCGCAACTCAAGGGGAAAGCAGCGCTCAATCCAGCCAAGCCCACTCAGTTTGATGTTTCATTTAAAGCGGGCGAGCTCGATTTGTCCGCTATACCAGCATTCAACTCCCCAGCGTCGACCACAACATCAGGATCTACAAAACCAACATCTGCAGCTTCCAGCGCAAATACGACTGCCGCCAAAGCAATCAATACCATCACACCATCCAGCCAGACTTCACCCGCTGCACGTGCCGCCGAGCGCTTCTTTAGCGATACCCCATTACCGCTCGATTACTTACCTAATGGCAATGGCGCACTTGATATTGATATTGGGCAACTGGTACTGCCCAGCAAAGTAGTGCTCAAAAAAGTAGCCATACTGGCGCGCCTAAGTCCGCAGCAGATCGACATTTCTAAGGCGGCATTTCAGTTGGGGAAGGGGCAGTTTGATGGCTCCGCCCGCATTGGTAATCTGCAGGGTTTGCCTAACTGGGCATTTAAAGGTCAGGCTAGTGGCTTTACCCTAGAGCAATTGTTGGCCTCAACCAATTCCAAAGGAAAGGTGAGTGGCGGCGATATGCGTACTGCATTTAATCTCACGAGTAGCGGTAAAAGCCTACACCAAATTGCTTCGAGCTTAAATGGCCAAAGCCAGATCACGATTGGTAGTGCGCGCCTTGAATCGAGCTTCATGAACCAGGCTGGCGATGTATTTATTAGCTTATTTGATGCGATTAATCCGATGCGCAAAAAGACCAATGAAACAACACTCGAGTGCGCAGTAGCCTATTTGCCAGTCAAGAATGGACTAGTGACGATTCGGGACTCCATTGGCATCGAAACCGACCGTTTAAGTATTGTATTAACTGGAGCCGTTAATCTAAGCAGCGAACAGATTAATTTGGCTTTTTAC